>JAYVKQ010000049.1:0-5703 GCA_043768285.1 Saprospiraceae bacterium
GGGGTCTTGCGGACGACCAGAGCGGCTAATGATAGAATTTGTGATGTATATTTTAGTGTTGGCGTTATTTACGCGCACCACAGTTTGTCCTGTATCATCTGCTAAACAATCATCTATTCTGCAACTGATATTATCAGAACTCAAGGCAATAATCCGTTCAACAATAGCATTTGTCAAATCGCGTACGGTTAAATGAACGCCTTTAAAACTAATATTGCCTTTGGCTTCAAATAGTTGGTTGATGGCTACACCACCACCTTGATATAATATCAAAGGGCGCACGCCTGTACCAGCGGCAGCTTCAATACGGAGGTCGTAACCCGTATGGGCAATCATGCCGCGCAGAACATAAACGCCGCCCCGCGCCAAACGATAAATACGATTTGGGTCTTTGCGCAAATGGTGTGTGGCAATCACCTCAAATGGACAATGGTTTTTTGAAACGCATCAGAGATGTGGAACATGCTGCTGAATATTTCAGCGATACGGGTCCAATGATGGTTTTGCTATCCGATGATACCACTTTTACCAACCGTTTAAAGCCCACAAATCAATTTTTTAAGAATGTGTGGACAGGTACAACCACAAACGGCAATCGCCTTTTCAAATCCGCTTGGCTCTCTTCAACGGCTTTTGATACTGAACCACCCCGAAATCGGGATTTGCCTTTTAGCTGTTTGGCAGTAAAACCAATGCGCTATTTGGCTTGGAAAACTGGCGATACAGCCACTATAAAATTGCTGCACGAATGGGCAAAAACATGGCGCAACCTCGCCCTTCGCACCGATAAAGGCAAGCCCAAAGGCATCATACCACCCTCCGTCCGCTACCCCGATGAAGCGATAAATGGCGATGAAAAAACATGGTATCAAACCAATATGTTCTGGCATTATTTCGAGTGGGATTATGGCACTTATTGGAAAATGTACGACCAATTGCTGTTCACAGCACAAATTACAGGAGATAATACCCTGTTAGAGCCATTATTTGAAACTCTAAATTTGGTAAAAAAACACAGCCCACAACTTTCCAAAAGTTTGAAACTTTTGGAAAGTTCAGCTATTGGAACAGAGCAATGGGCGGTAAATAATCTGATAAAAGAAACAGGCTTTTGGACAGTCGTTTCCGCATGGCGTTTTTGGTCAAATGATACCCGTTTTGATGATTTATTGCTGCGATATGGCTCACCTTATACCCGTTTTCGCCTATCGGGTGATGAAACAGATTTGGCACACGGCTATGATAAAATGCTGCAACATTTGCGCTATAACTTTCCAATGGTGACATCAGAAGCCCTATTTACAGACCGTGTTTACCTCACAGATGATGATGAATACGACCCTGCCGATTATGCCCGCGCCTTATTGACAGGTGATGAAATTCAGATTTCAGCGTCGCCATATCCTTCCATTACGTGGACGGATTGCCCCGATGATTTGACGGTTTTAGTATCTGAAAGCACGCCTAAATCGTTGAAAATCAAGCTGTTTTTATATGGTAATCAAGCAAAAAAGGCGGGTTTGCGGTTGTGGCAGTTGGAGAAGGGGACTTATACTATGTATATCAATAGTGGAATAAAAACATTTGAAATTAAAGAGCGAGGGCAACCTATCACTTTTGAAGTTAAACCCTATAATATACAAATTTTATCAATTGAAAAAATTCATAAAACCGACCCAATTAGTATAGGGTTACTTAATTCTAAAGCTATAAATACTACTGACACGCTTATAATTTTACTGGAAAATGATACTTTTAAATTGACAACCACTTATAGAAAATTAGTATCTTCTTTAGTAACCCATATTAATAAGCATGATGTGGATTGGGACAAAGACCTGTTAGCTTTATTTATGGCTGAAAAATCTAAAATAATAAATGCTCAAACTTTAGCAAAAACAAAAATGAATAAATCAAGATTAGAATTTTGCATTGCTGATTTATTGGAAAAAGGAGATTGTATTTTGGATAATAAATTGAGTAAAAAAGAAGTAAAAAATATTATAAAACAACGATTTGAAAGTAAGTTTTGGGTTGGTAGAGAATTTATAATGAATGATAATATCCTGATTTTAAAAATAATTGATGGCGTGTTTTAGCAACCATTAGTATTCAAAAGGTTTTAATAAATATCCTAAAAAGTTTCGTGCGTAGGTTTAGTAAACTGTAATTGATTTTTTTTGAAAAAAAATCAATTACAGTTTACTAAACCTTTTTTCGAAAAGCATTGTAAATTATTGAAAATCAAGGCTTTGTATTTAATGCAAAATCTTTTTAACGCCAATCATATTAACAATATTAAAAAAATGAAAAAACCTATTTTTACTGAGGGGGTACTATTAACCTTTTTCATCTTTACTTTTATAAATAATTTATTAGCTCAAACGCCCCGCGAATTAGCCGAGCGCATAGGCAATCGCATTATCGCTGATGCGAAATTTGAGTTTCAAAAATCACCTGTCAAATGGGAACAAGAACGGGTTGCTATTCTGAATTTTGAAATTTTGACTAAGTTCAAAAAGGGTAAAAAATGGGTCGTTTATTCCAAAATTATTCATCCCAAAGGCTCAAATACTGAGGGGGTGCTTGGACTAAGTGCAGACGCTGGTGAATTAAGCATTTTTATAAATAACAATAAAGTTTTTTATAAAAAAATAGAAACACCACACGCGCAAATAGAGCGTGTGGACTACGAATATATCCGTTTTTCAGAAAATATTTTCTTTGATTTGAGGCAAGATACCAGTGTTTTAATGCTTTTTTATACACCTAAAACCAAGTCGGGTAAAGTATATTTAAGCCTAATGGAAACAGAAAGCCGCATGACTTTGACGAGTTGGAAGTTTGATAAATGGCAGATTGAAAGGCAAGAACTATCTGAAAATAAATCTTTCATTCCAAGTTGGAAAGGGTTAGATACTTTCCCGACCCCCACAGTATCCACCCTCGCAAATGGCAATCAAAACATGGCAGATTGGCGATATTACAACGGCACACTCGCTTTGGCGATACACGATACATGGCAACATTTCGGTATGGATAAATTTAAACCTTATTTGAATAATTATACTCGTTTTTTTATAGATAATATGCCAAAAATCAAGGTAGAACGAGAGAAATATGGCTTGATTGACAGCCCTTTTAGCTTGTATTTTAGAGGAAAATTATTAGATGATTTGGGTATGCAAACTGCCGCTTTAGCCTTGTCAAATGAATACACCATTAAAGAATCAGATTTATACAAAACGCAAGATAAGTTTATAATAGACGGTTTAGAAAAAATAAAAAACAATGTGCCAACACTGCCCGATGGCACTTTTACAAGAGTGACACCCGATAGTTTGACCGTTCAAAGTGATGATTTGATGATGGGTGGTTATGCGTATTTACGCATCGGTTTAGCTCAAAAACGACTCGATTTGATTGAAAAAGCGGCTCAACAAAGTCTGAATTTTCACAAATATCTTTTGGATAAAAATACGGATTTGTATCGCCATGCTTACTCTACAAAAACAGAACAACAATCTTGTTGTGCATGGGGTAGGGGCATGGGTTGGATGATACTGGTCAATACCGAATTATTGAAAAACAAAACGCCTAATTTTGACGCTATTTTAAAAAATTATAAAGCCTCTTGTGAAGCCTTGTTGAAAGTACAAAACGAGAACGGTAGTTTTAATCAAATATTGACGGATAAAACGACTTATCTTGAAACTTCCGCAACTGCCATGTTTATTTATGCTTTTGCGGAAGGGGTGAACAATGGCTGGCTGCCCAAAACGCAATACGAAGCCGCCATACTGAGGGGGTGGTCGTATTTGAAATCACAGATACAAGAAGATGGTAAAGTTAAAAATATTGTCCGTGGCACACCCATTTTACCTACTGCCGATGCTTATAACAAACAAAAAGCAAACACAAATGACCCAAGAGGTTTGGGGGCTTTACTTTGGGTTTGTACGGCGATGGATAACTATCTTAAAAATAAATAATTACAAAAGTAAATAATGCGGATATTGGGTTAAAAATTCATAAATAATAAGTGATATTACCCACACACTATTGGCAGCTTGAATATACTTAACATAAGGTTAATTATATAATACAAGTGCCTCTGAATTTAATAGCAAGAATGGCTGCCCCGTACTTAATATCCGGGCAAACTTTCATTATATGAAAATGAAGAAGACAATAAATTCACTTGTCCATTTTGCACCGTTTTGTTTTCGGCAACAAGACGCATATCTTTGGCTTTTGTTCCATTCAACATAGTCGGAATAGAGCCATTGTTGCTCAATATGGTGCGCATTTTAGGATTTATTTCTTTTGTTGCGTGATTGACTACTTTTGTGGACATTGTTCTTTATTTTTGACGATGAAAAATGATATGCATTGAATGCGTGTTCAGCATTTATAATATCAAAGTAACGTATAAAGTTCTCGCCGAACAACTTGCTTTATTTTTGTATTACAACGATTAAACGATATACCTTTGTTTGTAGAAAATAATATTATTCTGTATAGGTGTATATTTACATACCAAACCGCATTTAATTTTTTTATACTAATTTTTTTAAAATATAATTCTACTTTTTAGAAAAATTAGAACTTACGCTTTTTTATAGAAAACGATTGCCAAGTAAAGAAATGATGAAAAATAATATTGTCATTACCGATGGTTTTCCGTTGAGCAACAACGATATATCATGGGAAGCGTTGGGGAAATTGGGACATATTACCGTCCATAACCATACGAACGAGGAACAACTCCTCACCCGCGCACAAGATGCCGATATTCTCATCGTCAATAAAACGCGGGTCAGTGCCGCTACCATTGCTGCCCTACCCCGCTTAAAATACATCGGCGTGACGGCGACGGGCTACAATAATATTGATATACAAGCTGCCAAAGATCGCCAAATTCCTGTCTGCAATGCCGTTGCTTATGGCAGCCAAACAGTGGCGCAACACGTTTTTGCCTTGATATTGGCTTTGGTGAATAAAGTAGCCGAGCATAACGCCCAAGTTCAAGCAGACGCGTGGGGAAAACAACCGTATTTTTGCTTTACTTTATCGCCGATAATGGAGCTTTCGGGTAAGACTTTGGGACTGTATGGTTATGGTAATATTGCGCAAGCGGTAGCAAAAATTGGACGTGGTTTCGGTATGAAAATCATCGCGCATCGTAGAAATACTGAGGGGGGTAAATCCAAAGGCGTGACCTATGTTTCACAAGAAGATTTATTTAAAAAAAGTGATATAATAAGCCTTAATGCGAGTATGAATGCTGATAATCAAGGGCTTATCAATATACAAAATGTTTCATTAATGAAACCCTCTGCCCTACTTATCAATACAGCTCGCGGTGGTTTTATTGTAGAAAAAGATTTGAAATATGCCTTAGAAAACGGTATAATAGCAGGGGCAGGGATTGATGTTTTGGCAGTTGAACCGCCTACAGAAGGGTCTATATTATATGGTGTCAAAAATTGCCTAATCACACCGCACAATGCGTGGGCAAGTGTGGAAGCACGGCAACGTTTGATGCAGATAACAGTGGATAATGTCAAGGCTTTTTTGAAGGGGAAACCTCGAAATATTGTTAATTTTTAAGATGAAAAATGCTAAGAAGGTTTAGGAAACTGATTTTGAAAGTTTATTTGAATGAAATAGATTTTTTTGAAAAAAAATCTATTTCATTCA
>JAYVKQ010000050.1:0-7123 GCA_043768285.1 Saprospiraceae bacterium
TTTACTTTTACACCAACAACCAATTATACAGGTACAATTGGGTTACGCTATATAGTTTGTGACCCAGAAGGGGCTTGCGATACAGCCATATTATATTTGGTTGTTGTTAATACGATAACAAATAGCGGAAATTATTCTCCTATTGCCAGCGATGTTACTGTCAATCCTAAGGAAGATAGTACCGTTACAGGCGACTTAAAGAATAATGTGTTTGATTTAGATGATCCTAAATCAACTTTAACGTTCAGCCCCATCACCATGGTGCCTGATTCTGTCGGCGTTCTTACCCTCAATACGAATGGTACTTATACCTTCACCCCTGCGCCTAACTTTAATGGACCTTTTGTTTTTACATATAAAGTATGTGATACAAAAGGTTTGTGCGATACCGCAAAAATCAATATCAATGTTAACCCAGTCAATGATAAACCCGTAGTAACACCTACGGTGATAAATACGCCTGAAGACACACCTATTACAGTGTGTACCACGATTAATGACCCTGATAAAGGAGATACTTTTACAGCTAAAACATGTAACACCTCAATCGGAGCTGCAAATTTTACAATAACAGGCACTCAACTCTGTATAACCTATACACCAAAAGCCAATTTTAATGGACCCGATACTGTTTGTGTGATTGTATGTGATTCTTCTATGGTCTGCGATACAGTAAAAGTACCTGTTACTATTACACCAGTTAATGATAAGCCTATCGTGACACCCTTCAGTATTACAACTGAAGAAGACTCAGTGGGTATCGTTTGCATGACGATCAATGACCCTGATATTGGGGATTCTTTTAATGCGAGCATTTGTGGCGCACAACATGGTAACCCTACTTATACGGTTGAAGGTGCAAAATTGTGTGTTTCTTATGTGCCAGATGGTGATTTTAATGGTCAAGATACCATTTGCTTGATATTATGTGATGCAAATGATATGTGTGATACAATTAAAATCCCCGTTACTGTTACACCAGTCAATGATAAACCTTTTGCCGACCCTGTGGTAATTGCAACAATAGAAGAAGCAACAGCAACTGTTTGTACTAAAATAAATGACCCCGATGCGGGGGATACCTTTACCGCTTCGCCTTGTGGAGCTAATTTTGGAACTGTGGCTGCAACTATATCTGGCAATGACCTTTGTATTACCTATAAGCCAAATAATAATTTTAATGGTCCTGATACCGCGTGTGTCGTTGTGTGTGATAATAAAGGTGCTTGTGATACTTTGAGAGTACCCGTAACTGTTTCACCAGTCAATGATAAGCCAGTAGTGACACCCCTCAGTATTTTGACTGTAGAAGACTCAACGGTAACAGTTTGTACGACTATCGCTGACCCAGATGCCAGCGAAGTTTTTTCAGCAAGCATATGTGGTGTTCAAAATGGTTCAGCTACACCGAATATTGTGGGCAATCAAGTATGTATAACGTATTCACCCACAACGAATTACAATGGCAAAGACACTATTTGCTTAATTGTTTGCGATAAGGCAAATGCGTGTGATACGATAAAAATACCGGTTGTTGTAACGCCTGTCAATGACAAACCTGTTACAACACTTGTTACCATTACAACGGCTGAAGATAATTTAAAAACAGTATGTACTAAAATAAATGACCCTGATGCTGGTGATACCTTCAACGTTACACCTTGTGGCGCAAAATCAGGTACAGTAACAGCTACCTTAAATGGTACGGACTTATGTATTACATATAATCCAAACCTTAACTTTTATGGTACAGATACGGCTTGCGTCATCGTTTGTGATGCAGCTGGTGCTTGTGATACTCTAAAAATACCTGTTACAGTTACCCCTGTGAATGATAAAATTAAAATATCGCCCATCAATATATTGACTAATGAAGACTCTACGGTGACAGTATGCACAACCATTACCGACCCCGATATAGATGAAACATTTTCAGCAAGCGTTTGTGGTGCTAAAAACGGCACAGTTTCGCACACGCTCACAGGCAATCAATTGTGTGTAACATACAAACCTAACAATAATTATAATGGACGGGATACCGTTTGTATGATTATATGCGATAAAGGTAACTTATGTGATACTATCAAAATACCAGTTGTTAT
Organism: Saprospiraceae bacterium; assembly: GCA_043768285.1. Classification (GTDB taxonomy): domain Bacteria; phylum Bacteroidota; class Bacteroidia; order Chitinophagales; family Saprospiraceae; genus JAAFJT01. Next base: position 2,103 of record JAYVKQ010000050.1, read on the forward strand.
TGTTGCGGTCAATGATACCCCCTCAGTATTGATAACGTCAGTAAGTGTTTTGAAAGACTCAACACGGCAATTTTGTTTCAATATTGAAGACAATGACGCAGGCGATACGCATAATGTAACTTTATGTGGCACAAAAGAAGGTAGTACAACAATGACGGTTAATAATGGGGTTTTATGCCTCACTTATACAACTAAGCCCGCTTTCCTCGGTCAAGATACTATTTGCATAATCATTTGCGACAGTTCAAATGTATGTAAGTAAATTTTGATACCCGTCACTGTAACGCTTTGCAACGATCTTTTGGCTCCAGTTATGACTTGCCCAAAAGCCATTGAGGTGTCAGCAATGGGTTCAGTTATATCTGACCCAAGCAATTTTATCAATTCGGCGAGTATTGCTGATAATTGTCAAGGTGTGAAATTGGAGTATAAAAATGTAATAGCCACCGATGATTGTGGTACACCAAGCGTAGCACAAATATCAGGTTTAACGAAAAGTGATGTATTTACAGTGGGTACACATCCACTCGGTTTTGAAGCAACAGATTTGAGTGGCAAAACAAGTCGTTGTGCTGTCAATATCACAGTTGTGCCAATTCAATTATTATCAGTTAAATCTACAACGGTTTGCCCTAACGATATATTGAATATCAAAGCCAATCAATATCCGGGTGCTAAATATCAATGGACAGGACCTAAACTTACAACAGTTGATAGTTCATTATTAACCGTTTCGAGAATTGTGGAAGATGATGAGCGCGTGTATATAGTCTCTGCCACTTTGGGGTTATGCACATTCACAGACTCCATTACGGCAATATATCGCGTAAAACCCGTTTTAAATAATGACGGTTATCGTGTCAATATCAATACCGATTTGAATAAAAATGTGATTATCAATGATATATCTGTCAATCCTGCAAAAAATGTTATCAAAATAGCCAACCCAGTGCAACATGGCAACGTGACAATCAAAGCCGACGGTTCATTTAACTATAAACCAAGTCTTGATTTTACGGGTACTGAAAGTTTTGTCTATCAAGTGTGTCCAATCGGTTGCCCTACTGCTTGTGAAACGGCAACGGCTACCATTCAAGTATTCAATGAAAAATTTGCGAATACAGGTACAAACGTCATCACACCAAATAGCGATGGAATGAACGATGTACTTGAAATTGATGGACATGATGGCAATGCAGCCAATAACCGTAGTGAAATCGTCATCTATAACCAATGGGGTAATGTGGTTTATCGTACAGAAGCCTATAAAAACGATTGGGCTGGTACATACAACAACAATCCATTACCAGAAGGGACATACTATTTTATTTTTAAGAAAACACCTGATGCTGCGCCCGTTAAAGATTTTGTGAGCATTATTCGATAGACTTACTTAGGCTTCTTTGACGTAGTGACTCGAAATCACCACGTCAATAAGCCTTGACAATACGTCTTGAAAAATCTTAATTCAAAAATTAATTCAAGTAACATAAATGAGACAATTATTTATAAAAATAGGCTTATTAGCCCTTATTGTATTGAGTAGTGAGGTCGTTTTTGGACAACAAGAAGCGCACTATACCCAATTTATGTACAATAAAATGCTCCTCAATCCAGGGTTTGCGGGTGCCAGAAGGGTCTCTTCTATTTCCGCTTTATACCGCAACCAATGGACGGATTACAACGGTCATCCACAATCGTATTTAGCCAGTTTTGATGCTAATTTGGGTAAAAGCCGTTTGGGAACGGGCGCAGTTGTGCATCGTCAAATGGATGGTGTTGTACAACGCAGCGCGGCAAATCTCTCCTTGTCATATGATATTTTGCGCAGCAACGACGCGACTTTGCGCGTCGGTATGAGTGGTACGGCGCGTCAATTTCGGTACGATTTGAACGCCAACGAAGTGCATATCAAAGACCGCATTGACCCCAATCTTGATAAACAAAATGATAGATTTACAAACGCCAATATCGGTGCAGGTATCTATTTTGATAATAAAACATACTATTTCGGCGTGTCGGTGCCGAATTTGATGAAAAACTCGATTTCTCTACGCAATACCGCAGGCACTGAAGAAGGTGGCACCGAAAAACGCCATCTCTATATCATGGCAGGTGGCTTTTTTGAATTGTTCAACAATTCTGATTTTCATTTGAAGCCTTCTATTATGTACAAATATGTGCCCAATGCCCCTTATAGCTTTGATGCTAATTTGAGCCTTATGGTGATGAAAACATTTATGGGTGGCGTATCTTATCGTTCTGGTGGTGGTGCTAAAAGTGACATCCGCAACGGGATAGGCGACTCGGTGGACTTACTGGCATTCGTACAAGCAACAGACCAATTAGGTATCGGTGTAGCGTATGACTTCACGTTGAGCCAAATTTCTAAATATACTAAAGGTAGTTTTGAATTGGTTACTCGTTACGATTTAGTGCCTAACAAAACCCGCGTTTTGCATAATCCGCGTGTGTTTTTTTAATAGAGTATTTCATGCTATAGAACTTAAAACTGGAGAAGCGGTTTAGGAAACTGACTTTCTACTATCTAAAAAATTTTTATACCCCCTCAGTATTTTCTCAAAAAATAAAGAATCGCCGTGATAGAAGCGGCTGTATCCTGAATCAATACGCACAGTTGTATGATTTGATTTAAAAAAATTAAAACTTCTATTTATGTATAATTCCTACAAAATCTATGCTTTATTAGCTTTTTGTTTTGTTACGAAAAGCCTCAACGCACAACTATTCAGCAACGTCAACATTAGCAACGTGAGTGCCATCAATACGGGTACATATGATTTTAGCCCTACTTTTTATAAGGATGGCATTGTGTTCGTTTCTAACAATGACATAAATGGCAAGCATAAAATGTTTGACAACTTGTTTAGACAAAAAACCATGTCTTTGTTCATTACTCAACGCAACAGCGATGGTCAATTGAGTAAACCCAAACTTTTTGCTAAAGAGTTGGTCAGCCGCGTACATGAGGGACCCTTAGCATTCGAGAAAGACTACAAAACAGTCTATATCTCGCGCAACGACAACCGCAAACGCAGTGGGAAAGCAAAATATGAGGACAATGACATAGACCATATGAAAATAATTGTATCTCAACAAACAGCAAAAGGTTGGAGCAAGCCTAAGATTTTGGCTATCAACGATAGAAAAAGTGATGCTTGCCACCCTACCCTTTCCACCGATGGCAAACGTATGTATTTTAGCTCAAATCGTGCTGGTGGCTTCGGTGGTATGGATTTATACGTCACTGAAAAAGTGAATGGCAAATGGAGCAAACCTACAAATTTAGGGGCAAAAGTTAATTCAGAAAAAAATGATGTGTTCCCTTATGTGCACACTGATGGCACTTTCTATTTTTCATCTGATAGAGCGGGCGGCAACGGTGGTTTAGATATCTACTATTGCTCTTTAAATGATAGTAAAAAATCTAATCTTGTAGATAATTTCAATACGCCCCCCCTCAGTGTTGGCGCACCTTTTAACAGCGATAATGACGATTTTGGTTTTATATTAGAACCTAATGGCAAAAATGGCTATTTCTCATCTAACCGTAACGGTGGTGCGGGTAGCGATGATATTTATTACTTCGATATTCCAAATGAGAAATTGGTAAAACCTGAAACGCCCGCAGTCGTAGATGTTGAAAAACCAAAGGAACTTGTTTTGGAAAAACCGACCCAACCTCTTACTCTAAAGATTGTCAATAAAAGGACTGGTTTGCCAATAACAGGGGCAGACGTATTTACAGCCATTAAAAAAACGCAAAATGGGACGAATGCACCATCAAATATGCAAAAAATATTGATAAGTGATGACAAGGGTTTAGTTAACTTGGCTGTATTACCCAACGATAGTTATATATTTACGGTAAGCATCGAAGGCTATAATACGAAACAAGCAGATTTTGACAGCAATATGAAAACACCCGAAATCACGATTTACTTAGACGAATTAAACTCTTCAACAAATATTGTTGAAAAACCAAAAGCCAATACAATACCACCCACTTTAGTTGGCGAAACGACACCTGCAACCACTAAAGTGGCAGTTGTATCTTCCAATTCAAGTATTCCAATGTATAAAGAAATCGTCTATGAATTGAAAAATATCTACTATAATTTTGATGATGCGAGTATCAGAAAAGATGCCTCTATAACGCTTGACTCGTTAGCAAATATTCTAAATCAGTTTCCAGATATGTATATCGAATTGGCAGCCCATACTGATAATCGCGGTTCGAGTATATATAACGATAAGCTATCAGACAGAAGGGCAAAAAGTGCTGCCGCTTACCTCCGAAAACGCGGTATTGACCCCGCACGTTTGAAATTAGTACCTTACGGCAAACGGCAATTGGTTATAGATTGCGGTTCAGGTCAAGGTTGTTCAGAAGGCATTCATAAACTAAACCGCCGCACTGAAGTGCGCGTTATTAAAATAGAAAAATAAGAGCACCCCCTCAGTAATTTATACTACAAACGCTTGATTATCTTGTTGATAATCAAGCGTTTGTAGTATAAATTATGAAAAAAAGTACTGAGACATAAGCCCAAAAGCTATAACTTTCTCTGTAACATTTTATCTAACTCTTTCTGATAATTGGAAGACTTCATCTCATTTTTTTCATTCCTCTCAACTGCTTTTTTTTGCCATTCAATGGCTTCGTCAAAATCGTTTTCTCTTTCTCTAAAATCCAAAGCCTTCAGAGAGTCATTACTCATTAACATCAAGTTCCAGCTTGCTAAATTATCAACAGCCCTTATATAATTCGTTGTATCCTTAACAATTTTGTAGTAATCAATAAGCAATTGTGTGGCTATCAACTCTCCGCGTCGTCTATCATTTTTGAAAATAACAAAAGTGATAAATGCAAACACCCCCTCAGTATTTTTTACACTGAGAGGGTATTTTTTTTCAACTATAATCTATAATCTATAATCTATAATCTATAATCTATAATCTATAATCTATAATCTATAATCTATAATCTATAATCTATA
>JAYVKQ010000051.1:0-4181 GCA_043768285.1 Saprospiraceae bacterium
TAATTTTAATAAATTTTATAACGCTCAATAAGGCTTTTTCTGAAAAAACAGCTATAACTTATTGATTATCAATAAATTATAACAAATTAATCACGCCAAATTAAGACGGTCAAATTTTTCATTTTCATCTTGCTTTATTTTTCCACTCCATACATCTCACTACTTAGGAGAACCTTTATGGAATGGTGTTATTTAATTTTGCGCCGTTTTGGTCACAATAACGGTTTCAATTTCAAGACCGAAAAACGCGGCGTACACCGCAATGCGCCTTACTGTCTGGCTCCGACCGTTTTCAAGGTTCGATATGTCGGACTTTGAAAACGGCTTACCTAATAGGGTTGCCATTTCTTTTTGGGTTATTTTTTTTCGCGGCGGAGTGCCGCCAATTTTTCCCTGTCATACTAAAGGTTCTTTTAGGAGGAACGTTCCAAACATTCCTCCTAAAAATCGGATATGATATTCGTGCGTAAACAAATCATTTCTTATGCCGCTTTTCTTGCCTTCGGACACCTTGTCGGCAAGAACAATAAATTTTTGATTAATTGCACATCGGTACGCCACATCGGGCGCAGTAGTCTCTCCGCGTAGCGTTTTCCCTTCCTGGTCGCTATCGAAGAGGATTCGACACTCTGTGAATGTGTCGAACGACTTCATGAACGCGGTAGCGTTTTCCAGATGAGTATGGAAAACATACCCATCTGAGAAATTTATGGCGATGCGTCGGACGCATGCGCCTGACATTTTACCCTTCTGCACAGTCAGATAGGGGGTTGTGTGTACCAGCGCAATAAAATCATCGCTAATACTAAGGGTGGTGGTCTTATCTAACACCTCGACCCTTATAAATTTTTTTGTTATTTTCATTGTACTTAAAACGGCTTTCAAAAGGATAGCCGCAATCCTTGTGATAATGGACTAAAAACGGTTTTCAAAAGGATAACCGTAAACCTGCAAAATTAAGGCGTTGTACAAAAAATAACCTACCCATTTCAACGGTTTGAGGTGCTGTACAACACCTTATTAGTTTACGAAAGAATGCCATTTTTCAATGGCTTCTTCTTCGACATTGCCCAGTTCTTTGACTGAGATGGTACAGGCGCGACCCTGTACCCAAACTCTTGTACCGTGACCATCGGTCACGGGCAAAATACGACGGGTGCAATTTTCCGTCATAAAAGCTCCTATATCACGGTACAGGAATTGGTGTGGCGTATCTTCATCGATACGCCGCGCCGCGCCATAGAGCCAAATGTCCCCGTTCATATCCATGAATATTACGCACTTTTTTGTTTTTTTACTGAAAAATCTTTTTACCATTTCCGTTTTTTATTTTTTCCACCCCATACATCTCACTCGAAAGGAGAACTCTTATGAAGTGGTGTTAAATAATATTTTTTATTCAATCCTTGTGATAATGGACTAAAAACGGTTTTCAAAAGGATAACCGTAAACCTGCAAAATTAAGGCGTTGTACAACGCCTTAACTATAATACAAAGATACTACCTTTTTTGCTACCATGCAAGTTTTTTTGCATTTTTTTTTAAAAAAGTTATCCACATTATTGATTTAATTATTTGCATTTTAATCATTTATAGATGTGAATAACTTTTCTGTAAACACAAAACCCTGAAACAACAAAACCGCTATAACAAAGCTGTTACAACGGTTTCGCATCTTAATAAATAATACCGCAAAGGTAATACTTATATGTATATGGTGTATATTTTTTTATCGACCTATTCCTACAATGGTCTCGGTGATAAAATTGTTGTCTGTGATGGCGGTAACGGTTCGGGCGCGTTTTATTAAATCGTTTTTGAAATCTGCTACAATCTCTGCGTAATGTTGCATCATTATTTTGCGCTTTGTGTTGCGCTCTTCTATCTGGTTATAACTTAGGTTCTCAAATTCTTTTGGAGTGGTCAACGCAATACCATTATCTGACACATCTATGATGCCGTTAATTAACGCTTTTAAAATACCGCTACTGAGGACATGCTTTTGCAATGTCTGGCGGTTCGCGTCGGTGACTGCTGTTGGTAGTTCGGTTTCTACTTCTTGAAAAAAGGGAACGGTTTTAAAATAAGCTGTCAGCGTCATTTGTGGCGGCTTGTTCAAAACCAAAATTGAATGTTTTGGATATGGTACAATTCCTGTGTCTGGGAAGACATCCATTGTAAATAATGCTTTTTCAAGCCAGAATATAGATTTGTTGTAATAGCCTACTTGCAAATGCTTCAGTTCTGCGGCGGTAAAAGTTTCGGTTCGTTTCGTTGTGGATCCAACCGCAAAAACAGTTTCTGGCAAATCGGTTGCCAACCAATAATTTACGACTGCGTTTGTTGCGTACTCTTTTAAAGTAGCGTCAATACTCGATAATTCTTGTGCGCTATCAAGTCGCACAAACAAAACGCTGCCTATCCAACTTTTTACAAATCCCTTTGCATTCTGAATGCCTTTTGAAAATAAATTAAAATCTGTTTGCGGTGAAATTCGCGGAAAATAGATTTTTAATGATTCGGTATTGTCTAACATTTTTCTATACGGTTTGTAATATGTATAATATTGACTGCTAATTAATTATGAAAATTAAAAGATAAAAACACTCTAATTAAAACACGGCAACCCGCAAGCGCGGGTTACATATTTTTAATTGTCTTTATAGGGCTATTCGTGATATATGATTGAGTGCGATAACTTTCGTAGTTGGTGCAAGATGACTTGTAATATATAAGTCATTGATTGTTAACTAATTAAGATATTTAGGCGAATCAATCACGATTCGCGCGCTTTGACCTAATGATGACTCGGCGCAAGCCGAAACCGCTTTAATCGTGTTTGCCTTAAACACTCGCAACCAAAGCAGTTCGACGCTTATTTGTATCACCCAACTGATGCTTGAATACAAGGTAGTAATCCACCGTATCCGAAGCATGTGCTTCGTTCTCTTGTGGTAGCGATGTATTCTTTTCGCCTGTCTTATCCTTCTTGCCATCGTGCGTCTGCTCAATGGTTTGAAGTACAATTATTGTGTGCTTGCACTCAATCTCATTGAATCGAATTATCGGCAAGTCCTTCCTACCCTCTAACATACTATTGACGAACTCATGTCGAGTCTCATGTTTCTGTGTCCTGAACGCCTTTGGGGCGGCGATTTGTGTTCTCCAACCCAATTCCCCAAAATATTTTTCAAGAAGTTGGTACATTGTTTCACACCCAGGCTGTGCATCGTGACCTCGCGGTTCGCCCCAAATTACGAATTGCTTGTGCTTGTGTGATGCAAAGTAGCCGCAAATCTTCTTCACCAAATCCCTTAATGTATTTGCGCCTTTAAGAAAGAACTCCTTAATACATCTCTCGGTGCGCCCGTGCTGCTGCCAAGAGGTACAGAAGTTAATGTGACCACCAAAGTCGAATGATAACTCAATGGGCTTCTCTCTATCTATATCCATGCTTGACAATATCATGACACCATTAATATCAATGTGTTCGTACTGCGGTCGGTATGTATGTACATCTGCATTAAACTTGGCATAGAATGGATTGCGAGACTTATTGACTCTCATATTCATAACCTCTATCATGAATTCAAGATGATCCATTTCTTGACGCATCGTTTCAATGCCTTCCTTTCCCAGTATATGTATATTATCATACGCGTTTGCTTCCATCCAAAAATATTTGGTAGGATGCAATTTGGCTTTTTGCTCAAACTCCAATATGAAATATCCTGACGGTTTCCATGGAATAGAGGTATAAAAAGATATTTGCTGGTGAAATGGAGATGTAAACAAATCCTTATTACCCCTTAGTGCTGGCAATAAGCCTTCGGTATAATCTCGCTTCTCTAATAATGCAGCCTCGTCAATCTCAAAATAGTCGTAGCTGCCACCCCGAACACTATCCCGATTGTATAAGGATAGCAATTCAACACAACTACCGTTAAAAAAAGTAATAATATTCCTCCAGTCTTGAGGCGGTGCAATCGGGTATCCCCAACCAATATCGCGCTCCTCGCTATCTTCGGGTCGAATGCGGAACATTTTGGGGACGCTCCCAACGGATTCCAACAACGGTTTTTTTCCTACAACATAGTGAACATCTTGAATTAATCCCAAATCGCTCCACGCCTTTACGACCGATGATAGCGTTTTGGTTCGCAACTGCGCAAAGTTTGTGG
>JAYVKQ010000052.1:0-4618 GCA_043768285.1 Saprospiraceae bacterium
AAAATTTAGGCTTGGAGTAAAAATAAAGACGTAAATTATCCATGCCTGTCTCTAAATTTTCATTGATGAAACACCCCCTCAGTCCATTTCGGATTTTGGACGTATGATATCGGATTTTGTAAGAGTAAAAATAGCATTATCCGAAATCACATATCCGAAATCAGAAATGGACTGAGGGGTCAAAATAGTAGAAATGTCTAATCAAAATAATACACCAACCAATAATAAGAAGGTAATCAATCGGCTTGTAAAAAGTGCCGCCACGATTGCGCTCGATAAAGCGAGTATTGAAGATGCTATTTTTCAACATTCTGTCTTGTGCCAAACGTTTTTACCGTATCGCAATCCAGGCGATGATGTCAAAATTTGGCAACAAAAACAGGGTAATGTGAGCCTTGCCGTGCAAGCCAATCACGCGGCTAATCCTGCAACGGGTGATTACGAATTTGTGGGTTTGCCTTATGGTACGAAGTCTCGTTTGATTTTGGCACACATCAATAGCGAAGCCATCAAGTCGCAAAGTCGGGTGATTGACGTAGAGGCGACCTTGACAGGCTTTATCAAAAAAATTGGCTTGAACGCCGATGGGCGTACCATCAAGGAGGTGAAAGAACAATTGCGCCGTCTGACGACTTCGTTTATAAGTATCAGCTATTTCAACGGAGAGGAGAGTTTGCAGGTGGATTTGAAGATTGTGAAAGCATTTAATCTCTGGTTTCCGAAAGATGAAAAACAGCGTATTTTGTGGACTTCTAAAATCCAACTGACGGACGACTATTTCACCAGCTTGTGCAACCATGCTATTCCGTTGGACGAAAGGGCGTTGGGCGCGCTATCGCACAACGCAATGGCACTTGATATTTACGCTTGGTTGGCGCAACGTCTGCACCGTATTGACCCTTCCAACCCGCAATTCGTATCATGGCAGAATCTTAAAGACCAATTTGGTCATGGGTATGACCAAATGTTTAAATTTAAACAGGTGTTCAGAACTACTTTACGCATCGTTTTGACACAGTATCCATCGGCTCGTATTGAGGAGGATAAAAACAAGGGGTTGAAACTCTATTGTTCGCCTTCGCCTATTCCGATGAAAACAGTGAGTTTTATTGGTGCAGGGCATAAGGATACGCCTTTTGAATTTACATTGCATGGGGGCGAAGGGATTAAATAATGGTTAATGGTTAATTTACAATGGACAATGTGAGGGCGAGTATTGATTTGATTATTTTGTATATTATTCGATGCAAAAACTCAAAAATACTGAGGGGGTAGCTGTTCTTTCTACAAAATTATCATGTTACACACACTGGGCAAATGAGCTAATAGATAAGACTTTGAGTATCAAGCCAAAGGGCAAAAAAGTTATGAACGTGAAGTTTGGTATGCTTTAAAGAGTTTCAACGTGTACTTTGGTATAAAACAAGAGGAGAATACTTAAGGTGTCACAATTAACGTGTACTTTGGTATAGAAAAGTTGTTATTAACGTGCAGTTTAGTATGCTGCAGCGTGCAGTTTAGTATGTTTTAATAGAAAAACGGAGAAGAGAGGGGAATACGCTAATTATCAACGTGCAGTTTAGTATGTTTTAAAGAATATTGAAAAAACGTAAAAACGCCAACGTTCAGTTTGGTATAAAGCCTATCTTTAATAACGTGCAGTTTAGTATATCAAAACGTGTACTTTGGTATGTAAACCTATATATATTACCTATATATATTATTACCTTTATTTATTAAAAATTAGAGAAAAAATTTTAGTAAAATAAAAGTAAAAACCATAGAAACACCTCTTTATATAATTTGTTTATTTGCGCTGCACGCGAACTATAACTGATTTAGGAATACTATCTGTAACTGCGAACTTTTAACTGTGAACTGTAAACAAAGGCAGGTACAGAAAAGTGCGCCAATAAGAGATGACTTATGACCGTAAAAGAAGCCAATACAATACCACTTGTTGATTTATTGCACAAATTAGGGTTCGAACCAGCCGATGCGCCCGAAGTGGGCAACGATGTGTGGTATAGGTCGCCTTTTCGCCCTTCAGAAAAAGCTACCAACTTGCACGTAGATAAGCGACGTAATGTTTGGTATGATTTCGTGATGCAGCAAGGGGGTAACAATTTGGATTTTATAAAACACTATAACAACTGTGATGAAACGACTGCGATAAATGCCCTGTCTGATATTTTCCCAAAATCAAAGCCATTTAAAAAACAGGATATAAGTAACTTAAAAAAGGAGGTTTTTTCTTTAAAAGAAGTGAAGCCATTGCAGCATCCAATGTTGATTGCTTACCTTCAAGATGAGTTAAAAATCAAACAACTGATTGCAAAGAAGTTTTTGGTAGAAGTAGCATTTGTGCATAATCAAGAAAAGAAGGAGTATTTTGCCATTGCCATAAAAAATGAGGCAGAAGGCTATGCCATCAAAAACAAGTATTTCGAGGGTTTTTTAGGCAGAAAAGACATCACAATACTGAGGGGGGTATCGCCTACGCTCAATTCTGTTTCCGTATTTATGGACATACCCGATTTTTTAGCGGCAGCTGAATACTATGGCGATATATTGACCCAACACGATGTTATAATCCTTCATCATCCTGAGTTTTTTGAGAAAACTTTAAGGCTTATCCAAGTAAAAAAATACAGCCATGTATTTTCCTATTTTCCAAACGATGCGGTAGGGGAGGAGTATGTCCGTACTTTCCAAGATGTTTTTCAAAAAAATCATGAACCTTGTCATGGGTTTTATTATCCGCATCAAAAATTTAGTACCTATTGGCAGAAAGTGAAGAAATTAAGGGGTTAGATTTTGTTATAAAATAAAAAATTATTTCATTTCATACCCTATTGACGGTATTTGGTAAGCATTTTGTAAAGAAAAATCGAGTAAAGCCCTTTCACTCTGAATTAAGGCTTTTTATACAAATAAACTAACAAAAACGATAAGCTCCTATGAAAGGAAAATTACTTTTTACCCTTTCGCTTTCGGTAATCTGCACCTTTATGTTTGCAGCAATTGAGCCGAACAAGTTTCATCAAATTTTAGAAAAAGTGAAAACAGCATTGCCTGTTTCAAAGTCTGTTGAAAAAGATACACCTAAAAAAAACGACGGAAAAGAGGTGGTTAAAGCCTCAAATACTGAGGGGGTTGCCAATTCAGTATTTTTGCCACCCATAGCACCCAGCGAAACTTGTGGGGAAGCCATGCAGATTTGTGCTGGCGTGACAGTACCTGCACGGACGGCGAGTGGTACAGCAGAAGCGGGTCCGTTTTATGGCTGTTTAGGGTCTGTACCAAACCCAACATGGTTGTATGTGAAAGTTGCAACGAGTGGTACTTTGTCTTTCAATGTATCTATTGCACCTGCATCTGATGTGGATTTTGCAGCTTGGGGACCTTTCACTGCGCCCACTTGCGGGGCTGCTTTAAATTCAGGGAAACTAAAAGCCTGTGATTATGCCACTACTAATGGTGGTACTGCCAATCTGGGTAATGTGGGAGTGGGAGAATATTATATGATTTTATTGACCAATTATGGTAATGCAGTGGGTAATGTTGCTCTAACAATCAATGCTGGATCAACAGCTACTGTAGAATGTCCTTCACCTGGAGGTAATGCGGGTAGTTTGAAATTATGGTTTAAAGCTGATGCGGGCACGAATACGACTACTAATGCTGCGGCAATTTCAACTTGGATAGACCAAAGTGGGCAAGGCAAAAACGTGACCCAAGCGACGGCTGCTAACCGACCTCTGTTTGTTTCAAACGGTATCAATTTTAATCCATCTATTGATTATGATGGTTCAAATGATTATTTGGTCAATACAACGATTGGTATAACAGGTGGGAACAAAACGTTTTTTGCAGTCAGTACACCCCAAACGCTACCCGCTTCAACTGTAGGTATTATTGGTGCGGGTACTTCGCTCAATGAAACGCAGTTTGGTTATGAAAATGCCAAACTGAATATGTACGAAAATGTGGGCAATACGGCTACCGCTACAACCGCTACAACAACAGGTGTACCTATGCTTTCGACGGGTATGGAATCGAGTAACGCACTCTCTTTTTTCAATAATGGCACAGCAAATGGCACAGGAACTTATACTTCTACGCCTACGAGTGTGCGTTTTACAGTGGGTTCTCATACGGTGGGTACAAATGCTTCACCGACCTATAAAAACTATTGGGATGGCTATATTTCGGAAGTAATTATGTACGATGCTGCTGTATCTACTATTGAAAAAGAGGAAGTTGAAAGCTATTTAGCCATAAAATATGGGCTAACATTAGGGCATAATTACCTCTCCAATAATAGTGCTTTGATTTGGGATAAAACGGCAAATGCCGCTTATCACAATGATATAACTGCCATTGGACGGGATGATATTCAAGGGTTAAATCAAAAACAGTCAAAATCGGTTAATGTCTCTGCGCTTGTTACTGTGGGTAATGGTAATACGATTGCTGCCACGAATATTGCCAATCTTAATAATTTTAGTGCCAATGAAAGTTTCTTTATAATAGGCGATAATGGTGGGGCTGCTGCTTGGCAGTCTAACGAAACACCTGCCTCTCGACAACGCATTAGTCGTGAATGGAAAGTGGC
>JAYVKQ010000053.1:0-5021 GCA_043768285.1 Saprospiraceae bacterium
CGACAAAAAGCCTTCCGAATGGCTTGTATATCGTTGCAGTGCGTGCAGGTGAGGTGATGCAAACGCAAAAAGTTGTGATACAGCATTAATACAAAAAAAGCATGAAAATTATTCAAATACTGAGGGGTATCCTATTACCCCTCAGTTATTTTTAAAATAAACTAAATCATGGCACATATAAAATACAGCTTAATGTTGCTTTTGGCATTCACTTTTTCATTGCTCAAAGCACAAAACGGGACAACCATTACAGGTACAATATCAGACGCGAGTGGTTCTTTAATCGGCGCAGCGATTGTCGAAAAAGGCACGCAAAATGGGGCAATTTCTGACTTGGACGGCAATTTTTCTATTAAAACGAATAATAAAAATGCCATTTTAAGCTGTTCTTTTATTGGCTACAAAACACAGGAAGTTGCCGTAGGCAATAAAACGATTATTAATATCACGCTCGAAAGTGACGATATTTTAAACGAAGTGGTGGTTGTTGGCTACGGTACGCAAAAGAAAAGTGTGACGACGGGTGCTATTTCAAAAGTAAGGGCATCGGATATTGAAAATATGCCTGTGCAGCGCATCGAGCAATCGCTTTTAGGCAGAACGTCGGGCGTGCGGGTGACGACCAACTCTGGCGCACCGGGCAGTGGTGCGACGGTACGCATTAGAGGCACTACCACTATTAATAATTCTGAACCGCTGTATATCGTGGACGGCGTGCCTATCAACGGCGGCATCGAATACCTCAATCAAGGCGATATTGAAAGTATAGAAGTATTGAAAGATGCTGCTTCATCTGCCATTTATGGCGCACGGTCTGCCAATGGTGTTATCATCGTGACGACAAAAAAAGGTAAAAAAGATGTGTTGGAAGTGTCTTTGAACACCTATTATGGTGTGCAAAATGCAGCCCGTAAATTATCTCTTTTAAATGGTCGTCAATACGGTATTTTGATGAATGAGGCTTCGGCAGCTTCGGGCGGGGCAATTTTATTTCCTAATCCCGATGCTTTGGGCGTAGGGACGGACTGGCAGGAAGCGGTTTTTGCCAAAAACGCCCCTATTCAAAACCATGAAGTGAGTATTTCGGCAGGGGCGGGGCGGTCACAATATTTTGCTTCTTTTGGTTACAATGACCAATCGGGTATTGTATCTTCTGCACAATCTCGTTTTCAACGCTATTCCGTGCGTTTCAATTCGACCCATAAAATCAATGATTTCATCACGTTTGGCAATACATTGGGCTATACCCGCAACACGGGCAGAGGCGTTCCCGACAATACGGAATACGGTTCTCCACTCGGTAGAGCGATTAATTTAGACCCTTTAACACCAGTTATTGAAACCCGACCAGACGTTTTAAACAGCTCTATTTTTAAAAATTTCCCTGTTGTCAGAGATGCAAACGGACAGCCCTATGGCATTTCAACTTATGTGACTTCCGAAGTGCTGAACCCTTTGGCAGCCATCAAAACCAATCAAAGTATTGGTTGGGGCGATAAAATTGCGGGCAATGTTTTTACAGAAATTGAGCCTTTGAAGGGCTTAAAATACCGCACAAGTTATGGTATTGACTTTGGTTATTGGGGCGATGCGGCGTTTTCTCCCACCTATTATCTTAATGCCGCCAATCGTTTAGACCTTAATCGGTATTCACGTTCTCAAAATCGGGGCGTTTATTGGATTTGGGAAAATACTGTTTCTTATAATAAACGTTTTGCAGAAAAACACAATCTTACCCTATTGGCAGGAACGGTTGCTGAGCGCAACAGGGGCAACGGCATTAGTGGTTCGGTGCAAGATATTCCTGTTACTGACCTTAACGATGCGTCTCTTTTATATCCTGTTGCACCCGATAAACAAAGTTTTGCGGGTTACGAATATCAAGGCGCATTGCTTTCGTACTTAGGTCGTGTGAATTATGATTATGCAGGGAAATACCTGTTTTCGGGCTTATTTCGCATAGATGGCTCTCCTAAATTTGGTGCAAATTACCGCTTTGGCACTTTTCCCTCTGTATCCGCAGGGTGGGTTGTGACCGAAGAAGATTTTTTAAAGAAAAACAACCTAATCAATTTTCTCAAAATCAGAGGCTCGTGGGGTGTAAATGGCAATGATAAAATAGGCGATTTTCGCTTCGTTTCTACCATTGGCGGCTTCCGCAATTACACATTTGGGGCAACTGAAAAATTAATCAATGGGGTAACGCCCGTTGCATTAGCCAACCCCGATTTGCGTTGGGAACAAACCACGCAAACCAATATCGGTTTTGATGCTAAGGTATTTAAAAGTTTGACCGTTACCCTCGATTGGTTTAAAAAAGTAACTACGGATATGTTACTTGATATTGCTGTCCCTGGTTATGTGGGTAATGCGGGTCCCGTTGGCAATATCGCTTCTATGGACAATACAGGCGTAGAATTGGAGTTGGGTTACAGTAAAAAAATCGGGGCATTAAACCTTGAATTTAGTGGCAATATTTCACATATTGTCAATACTGTCACCGATTTAGGACCCGAAAAGAAATTTTTAGTCGGTCAATCGTTCAGCCCGCAAGGGCTTGAAATTACCCGTACTTCGGTGGGCGAGCCTTTCGGTTATTTCTACGGCTACAAAACCGATGGCATTTTTCAGAACCAAGCCGAAGTTGCCGCACATAAAGGCAAAGACGGGGCATTATTGCAACCCGAAGCAAGGGCAGGCGATTTCCGTTTTCAAGACATCAATGGTGATGGTAAAATTGATGCCGATGACCGCACAAAAATTGGCGATCCAACACCTAATATTACTTACGGTTTCAATTTCGCTGCCGCTTTCAAAGGTTTCGACCTTGTGGCATTTGGTCAAGGCGTTGCGGGCAATCAGGTATTTAAAGCCAATCGCCGTTTCGATTTGCAAATGGCAAATATGACAACTGACGCTTTGAACCGTTGGACAGGCGAAGGCACTTCAAACACCTATCCACGCCTTGTGATGAATGACCCGAATAAAAATTTCAGCCGTTCTTCTAACTTTTATGTCGAAGATGGCTCATTTTTCCGTCTTCGGACGTTGCAACTCGGCTACACGATACCCCTCAGTATGGTATCAAAAATAGGTGTCAAAAAATGTCGTATATATGTTTCGGGCAATAATCTCTTGACGCTTACCAAAGCAACAGGTTTTGACCCCGAAATTGGGGGTGGTAGCTTTGGCGTGGACAGAGGGATTTATCCGCAAGCAAGGTTCTTTTTGGTGGGCGGTAACTTGACGTTTTAAAATTTTTTATGGACTTATCGGTTTTATGTCGTAAGTAAAGATTTAGGAAATTTTAAAATTTTCCTAAATCTGATACCCCCTCAGTATTTTGCGATTCAAAACCGATAATTTAGAGCTTTTAAAAATAAAAAAACATGAAATATATCAATCATAAAATAGGATGTTTAGTGGTCAGTTTGCTATTGATGCAGGCTTGCAGCAAGGATTTTTTGGAGTTAAAACCTATCGGCACAAAGCTCGAAACCAATTTTTATAAAACTGATAAAGAGGTTTTTGAAGGACTTGTTGCCGTATATGATGTATTGCAATGGGGTGGCACAAATGGTTGGACAATGAAATTGGGCTTGATGAACACCGCTTCCGACGATTGTCATGCAGGGGGTAGCGATGCCTCTGATCAACCCGCTTGGTTGGCTTGGGATAAATTTACCCTCGACCCCAATTTAGGTCCTCAACGAGGTTTGTGGAATAAAAACTATGCAGGTATTTATAGGGCAAATTTGATTTTAGAAAAAATGCAAGCTACCGATATTACTGGCTTGACGGCTGAAAAAAAAGCCCGCTATTCTGCCGAAGCTAAATTTTTGCGGGCTTATTTTTACTTCGACTTGGTGCGTTTTTTTGGTAATATACCTTTGATTACTAATACTTTGGGAGCTGATGCCATTTATAAACAAACGCAAACTACCCCTGCACTAATTTATGCCCAGATTGAAAAAGATTTGAAAGAAGCCATTGGTGAATCCAATTTGCCTGAATCAGTAGGCATAGAAGAACTCGGACGTATCACCAAAGGCGCAGCAAAAGCCTTGCTCGGGAAAGCTATTTTATTTCAAAATAAGACTGACCAAATGAATGAAGCGGCAACGCTTTTTGAAAGTGTTGCTAATTCGGGTTTGTACCGATTGGAAAGAAACTATGGCGATATTTTCAAACCTAATAATAAATTTGGAGTAGAATCAGTTTTTGAAATCGTTCATTCCAATGTGCAGCGTGGTGGTTGGGAAAATTTCAACAATTTTACCGAAGGCAATTACAGCGTTCAGTTTTTCGGTATGCGTGATTTCGTAGGCGCGAACTATGCCACAGGCTGGAGTTTTTGCCCTGTTTCGGAAGATTTAGCCAATTTTATGAAAACTGACCCCCGTTTTGAGCATACCATTGTTGATGGCAAAGCCCTCAGAGCGCAAGGCGCATCTTACTCCGCAGGCTTTCAAAACACTGATTACTTTATCAGAAAATATGCGCCCTTAGAAACGTTCAAAGCCACAACGGGCGAACCTGCCTTGAATTGGGGTTATAATATCAAAGAAATTCGCTTGGCGGATGTCCTCTTGATGGCTGCCGAAGCCTTCGCACGGGCGGGCAACGAAGCCAAAGCCCGAACCTATCTCAATCAAGTGCGTAGCAGGGTCAATTTAGCAGCCCGTACTTCCACGGGTACGGCATTGCTTGATGATATTGCCACGGAACGCCGTTTTGAATTGGCTACCGAGGGCGTGCGTTTTTGGGATTTAATTCGGTCAAATAAAGCGGCAACAGTATTGGGCAGTCAAGGTTTTAAAGGCAATAAACATGAAGTTTTACCCATTCCGCAGCAGGAAATTGATATTACGCAAGGGAGTTTGAAGCAAAATCAAGGGTATTGATACCCCCTCAGTATTTTTACTTAAAAAAATAATTATGCTACTATTCGTGCTTAGATTTAGGGTAAGATTTTTTGAAGAAAATTGATGATTTGTTGAATGATTTTTTTGAAAAAAAAT
>JAYVKQ010000054.1:0-7466 GCA_043768285.1 Saprospiraceae bacterium
AACCTATTTTACCTAAATAATTGATTGAGAATGAAAGGGTGTAGGACAAATTTTTGAAAGAAAGGTATAAGATTTACTAAATTTTAAAAATTTAGCAAATCTGTACTTAATCCTAAACCCATATTGCCTTACATAAAATTATCCATTATCCATTATAAATTATCAATTAATAATGAGCCAACACATTGATATTGAAGCACTTAATCAAGAAATATATACCGAAAGCCAATTCGTAGAACGCCTTAATGCCGAGGCGCATAAAGTCATCGTAGGTCAAAACGTCATGCTTGAACGCTTGCTTATAGGCTTACTGACCAAAGGGCATATATTACTCGAAGGGTTGCCAGGTTTAGCAAAAACATTGGCAATCAAAACCCTTGCACAAGCCATCAAAGCGGAATTTAGCCGTATCCAATTTACACCCGATTTGTTGCCCGCCGACATTATTGGAACGATGATATATAACCCCTCCAAAGCTGATTTTGCGGTGCGCAAAGGTCCCATTTTTGCCAATTTTATCTTGGCAGATGAGATAAATCGCGCCCCCGCTAAGGTGCAATCAGCCCTTTTGGAAGCCATGCAAGAGCGACAAGTGACCATAGGGGATACGACTTTTCCGTTGCAAGAACCTTTTTTGGTATTGGCAACGCAAAACCCAATTGAGCAAGAAGGCACATATCCCTTACCCGAAGCACAAGTGGATAGATTTATGCTCAAAGTAAAAATTACTTACCCCACGCAGCAAGAGGAACGCGAAATTATCCGTAGAAATATGCAAAGCAACACCCCCTCAGTATTTCCAGTCGTTTCAATCGAAGAAATTATGCGAGCGCGAAAGGTGGTGCATAAGGTATATATGGACGAAAAAATTGAGCAATATATTCTCGATATTGTGTTCGCCACTCGCCAACCACAGCAATATGGTTTGGGACATCTGGCATCATATATACAATATGGTGGGTCGCCTCGAGCCAGTATTAGTTTAGCATTGGCAGCTAAGGCATTGGCATTTTTGAAACGCAGGGGCTACGTTATTCCCGAAGATGTACGCAGTATTTGTACCGATGTGATGCGCCACCGCATTGGTTTGACCTATGAAGCGGAAGCGGAAAATATAACACCAGAGGATATAATTAATCAAATTCTTAACAAAATTGAAGTGCCATAAATAGACATTTCAAAAGCACATTTTTTAAGTTAATAGTAATAAAGCAGCTAAAATGGAATGGAGAACATATAAGTTTTTATATCGTACCTTTGAAGTAAGTGCCAGTGGAAAAGTGCGCAATGAACATGGTAAAATATATACTGGTTCATTACACCCAAATGGATTTCGTACCATCAACCTCAAATTTATCGAAAAACATGAACACTTTACGAAAGGTTTTTTAATCCACCGAATGGTGGCTAAATGTTGGATTGAAAACCCAGAATTAAAACCCTACGTCATTCACTTGAATGGAGACCTCTTGGATAATCGCGCCGCTAATCTCGCTTGGGCAACTGCCGATGAAAAAATAGAGCACCAAAAGAGGCATGGAAAGGTACCCGAAAGGATTAAGCTAACCCAAAACAATGTTGTTAAAATCAAAAAATTGCTCAAGGAGAAGCAACTTACAGTAGAAGCGATTGCTCAAAAATTTGGCGTATCGCATACCCAGATACATCGCATTAAGCGCGGCGAAAATTGGAGTGATGTTATTATATTAGTCTAAACCCTTTTGATTTATATCCATAAAAATGAAGAAATTACGTGTAGCCATATTAGACTTGAACAATAACGTCGTTAATCGCGGTATTCCGTACATCAAGCGCATGGTGGAAAGCTATGCCGATGACTTGGACTATACCGTTTTTGACGTGCGACATAAAGGCGAAATACCTGATACAAGTTTTGATATTTACATTTCATCGGGAGGACCAGGCAGCCCTTACGATTATACGGGCGGGTGGGATAAACCCTATTTTGATTTGATAAACAAACTTTGGCAACTTAATCTCACCCCCTCAGTATCACAGAGGAAATTTGTGTTTTTTATCTGCCATTCGTTTCAATTAGCGTGTCTGCATTTCAAAATTGGGGAGGTGACACAGCGCAAATCCATTTCATTTGGCACATATCCATGCAATAAAACCAAAAGCGGTGAGGGCGAATTATTTTTCAAAAATCTCCCTAATCCATTTTGCATTGCTGATTTTCGAGACTGGCAAGTCGTTAATGCTGATAAGGCATATCTGAAAGCACATGGTTTTACGATAATGGCTTTGGAAAAAGAACGCCCACTTGTCAATTTACCGCGCGCCATTATGGCGGTGCGATTTTCAGACGAATTTTTTGGTACTCAATTTCACCCTGAAGCTGATGATGACGGTATGTTGGCTTACTTTCAAGAACCTGACCGTAAGTTGCAAGTCGTTAATAACCATGGCGAAGTCAAATACAACCGCATGATTAAGGATTTGAAAGACCCTCTGAAAATTAATTTGACACATCAAACCATTTTACCTGCATTCTTAAATCAAGCTATCGGCGCCTTAAAAGGCGTGAATTCAGGAATAGTAGCATAGGAAATTATTCCTGTCTCGTTCCTTATTTGGTAAAAGAAACCCCACTATATGTACAAAACACTTAGTGGGGTTTCTTTTATATTTCTACAAATTTAGACTAATAAATATTCAAACTGCAATATCATAGCAATGACCAAAAGGAGCATATGCAAAACCTCAGCCGTAGCA
Organism: Saprospiraceae bacterium; assembly: GCA_043768285.1. Lineage (GTDB taxonomy): Bacteria > Bacteroidota > Bacteroidia > Chitinophagales > Saprospiraceae > JAAFJT01. Next base: position 2,737 of record JAYVKQ010000054.1, read on the forward strand.
ACCCCGATGCGTTGAAAGGCAATAGAGAGCAACATACTCAACGGCACGGCTAATATTAAAGCGTGGTTAAGGGTTGTACGGGATTGGAAAATCACCGTAATACCTGCCAAAAGGAGTAACCAATAGATATTAGTGACAAATTTTTGGGTATTGATATTGCGCCGCCCGCTTGTTTGTCCATTTGAGAAAATCGTGATAATAATTAATAGTGCTAATATGCTTAACTTGATATAGGTTGTGGGGCTTGGATTGGGTAAAAAATTAAAAAAACTAAAATTGCTACCAAATCCAGAGAACAACAAAGGCAACTTATCAATCCAAAAAAGATAAGCCCCAAATAACAAAAAAGGCACGAAAACGCCAATCAAAAACATCATCAACTCGTTAAGGCGCAACCCCCTCAGTATTCCAAGCCCTACAAAGCCCCAAAAAAAGAACAAGGTATATGAAAAATGAAACAAACCCGCCACACCTATCCAAAAACCCACGTCAAATATTCGTGCCGCTACCCGCGTATTTTTATAAACATCAAACAGGAAAAATATGGCTAATATGATAAATGTATTGGCTAATAATATGGACGATAAAGGTAGAAACTCTGGTAAAAAGGCGGTTAACAGACAATAAAACAACCCTGGTATGAGAGAGGCTTCTGTCATTACGCGATAGCGTGACATCATCAAATTGATAAAAACGGCTTGGATAAAAACAAGCAAATAGGCAGCTATATAACCGACAACGCTACTGGGGGGCATCTCTGCATACATCCATTCCGTTAAAATACCATGTGGTTCGGGTATAGAAGACAGTGGTGGTGGGTGCATGAAGGTACTAAAACGCACAACACCGAGGTATAATAACAATAAAACGTTGGCAAATTGTTGATTTGTTCTAAAAAGAGTTAGCATAAGTTCAAATGTTCGTATTAATCAAATAACAAATCTGTGATGATTTTCTCTTATCCAACAAAGGTATCAAAATTTCATTATCTCGCTTATTATTTCTTGTAAAAGCTGTTTTTTATCACTCAATTTCTTGAAACCTTTGTAGATATTAGGTGTAAGTAATGCGGCTTCGATATTCAATTGGTTTTGATTTTCGGAATAGCATACCCTTTCACTTCTTAATTTTGTAGCTAAATAGATTTGCTCCGTTTGCCCCTCGGTGGGTATCAAAATGGCATTAGATTGAAGACTTGCCAAATCCATAATAGTGCTATACCCACTACGCGCAATAATAATTTCGCTTTCGAGCATTATTTGATTTAATTTTTTTGATGTCAAATAATTATATATTGTAATATTATTTAATTTAATGCTATTTAGCTTACTCTCAACAACGCCACGAACGATGACGAAGGGCTTTATTTTGTCGCCATATTTTGCTTTTAGTGCTTGAAATTCGCTTATTATTTTTTCTTCAAAATAGGTGCGCTGGGGTTCGGGTCCAGATAAAATCGCCGTAAGAACATATTTTTTACGCACATCTGTGTATTCAAAACGGCTCAATGCACCGATATAGCGAAAATTGATAGTAGAGGGCATCTTCCCATGCGCTAATATACCAGCGAGATTACGCTTTTCGTCTTCAAAATCGGGTATCCAACAAGTATCAAATTTTCTGATACAATAATGATTGAGCGCATTGACGATTTTAGAAAAAGGTGTTTGGATATGCACTTGATGGGTCATAAATACACTTTTTATGTCGTTATGATACATGCCAAAACGATTATCCGAAATAACCACATCTATATGGTGTGTTTTCAAAAAATTATTCAACCAGCGATGTTCATCCCAGCACCCCCTCAGTATTTTGGGCATTTGGAGTGCTATTGACAGCACCATACTGGCAAACGGGTAGCGAATATTGTAGGCTGGTAATTCAAAAATAGGTAAATCGGGGTACTCTTTCTTCAACAATTGATAGGCTGCACCATCGGAAGCCAATAGTACTTGTGCGCCCTGCCGTAGCAATTCGTTAATAATGGGCATACAACGTGTAGCGTGACCCAAACCCCAATTTAAGGGCGCAACCAATACTGTTTTAGACATATTTGATGCGATGCATAAAAATGATGCGAATATAGTTTTACCTTCAAGAATATTGCAAAAAACATTTGTTCCTATCCGTTTAGAAAAATATAAACGAGAAAGCAGTAGCCTCTCCATGTTAGTTTCCTTTGGCTTAGAAGTCTTATGTTAAACATCCATAATGGTTGAGAAAAAAGTTAAAACGAGTATGCTTATCATCGAAAAATGGTTTTCAAATAAAATCAAGTAAAAAATTTAACTTGAATATTCATATCTAATTAATATATGTTGTTTTATATATTATAAAATAATATTTTTTGAAAGAAACTACAAAATTACCATAGCCGATTTCTTGTCACAATGAACCACTTACCCTTATTATGGTGTCGTTCACGAATTAATATTTTTTTTAAAGTTTAAAAGGTTGAGAAATACCATAATTGGCATAATTTTGGGTTATAAAAAAAACATATATGTTAAGGTTGTCTTAAAATATGAAATTTGATTTAGACATTAGACTGTCACAAGAGCATCAAACCAGAACACGCATGAAAAAAAACTTTCCTGCTACTTTGTATCATCAAACGAGATATTAAGCGTCTGACAAAAACTCATAACCATTATATATGTAGTATTTTTCTTAAAAATTAAGGAATAAAAATTGGCACAATAGTTGATAAATTTTTATTATATTATTTTTTTTAATATTTACAAACAAAATCAATTCGCAACAGTTTCAATTGAGTTTCATGCACAAAAATCTGTTGTTTCTCAAAAACCGATCTATTCTTTTTTTGCAAAATCATCCCGATAAAAAGGGATTTTAAAATAGTGTTTGTTCATAGTGTTTGTTTTTTGTTTTGTCCCTGTCAATTCTGACAGGGTTTTTTTTTGCCCAAAATACACGACAGTGCAAGAAAAAAACGTTTTTTATTATCAAAAATCTGCTAAAATCTGGCGTATCTATTTAATCCGTATTCCTCTCTTATATTACTTTCGCACTTCTTTATATCTTTGCGTTATGAAAAAAGCGATATTTATAGCACTGTGCCTTTGTGTATTATGGGCGTGCAATTCTGACAATAAAACCAAAGCACCAGAGTTTGGCAGAACTGGCAATCCTCAAATTGATGGCTTGACGGAGCAAATATTTAAAAACCCGAAAGATGCCCAATTGTATTTTCAAAGGGCAAAACTGTTCTATCAAAATGGGGAGCAAGGTGGCTACGACTATGCCATCGAAGATATGAAATACGCGCTGTCTCTCGACAGCGTTAATGTGCCATTTCACCATTTTTTATCAGATATTTACTTGGATTATGCACAATCCCGCTTGGCTGTAACGACTATGGAACGCGCTTCTGCGCTTGCGCCTAATGATATACCCACAGCCTTAAAATTGTGTCAAGTGTATTTTATTACGAAGCAATTTGGCGGCGTAAAAGTGACAATTGATAAAATATTTAAAAAAGACCCTCAAAATTCGGAAGCCTATTTTATGCTTGGTATGTACTTAAAAGAGCAAAATGATGCAGCAAAAGCAACCATTGCGTTCCAAAAAGCCGTAGATTTGGATTCGGATAACAAAGATGCTTTTATTGAACTGGGAAAAATTTATACCGATAAAGGCAATCCCATAGCGTTAAAATACTTTGATAATGCGTTGATTATTGATTCGCTTGATTTTAATGTGATGATGGCAAAAGCCTATTATTATCAAACGAAGAATCAAATGAATGATGCCATAGGTGTCTATAAAAAAATAGTGGGATACGACCCGCGTTACGAAAATGCACTATTCAATTTGGGTTTGATATATTATGATATGGATTCGCTACCCAAAGCCCAAGCACATTTTGATATGGTGATAGGTGAAGCACCAACATTTTTCAAAGCCTACTATTATCGCGGCTTGATTGCCGAAAAACGAGGCGACAAAGCGGCTGCCTTAAAAGATTTTAAGCAATGTTTAGAATTTAATTCTACTTTTGATAAGGCACTCGATGGGGTTAAACGGTTAGGTGGCAAATAGGATACCCCCTCAGTATTTTTGAGGTATCTGAGCAAGGGTTACACAGAGTTTAGATAGAGAAGGCACAGAGTTTCACAGAGGTTTTTTTTTAATCAGTATTCTCTGTGAAACCCTGTGCCTTCTCTGTCTAAACTCTGTGTAATCTTATTATGTAGAAATTTTCATAAAACATTCACTATTAACATATTAAAAATATATAGAATGAAATATATATTCTTGCTCGCGCTGTTGATGTTTCTATATCGCGTTATATTTCGCCCAAAGGTAATCGTGGAGCATCGCCATTTTTATGACAAAAAGAAAGTGGAAGAACCAACCCCTAAGCCGAAAAAAAAGGTAGACGACTATACCGATTTTGAAGAAATCAAGTAATGTTATACAATTTAAACCAAATACCCTCCATCGGCAGTAAACACAGCCCCTGTGCAATAGCTGGATGCCTCTGATGCTAAAAATAAAGCCAAACCCGCTATTTCTTCGGGCGATCCAATGCGTCCAAGTGGGACTTGTGTCATCATATGCTTCATAATCATATCATTGCTCCACAAAGCCTCGCTAAATTTCGTTTGTATCAACCCAGGGCAAATTACATTAGCGCGGATATTATATTTGCCCCATTCTGCCGCCATGACTTTAGTTAAAGATACCAAAGCGGCTTTACTTAC
>JAYVKQ010000055.1:0-2131 GCA_043768285.1 Saprospiraceae bacterium
CTCATATCAGCCTTGTTACCCATATTACACCTCTAACGAGGCTTTTTAACCCATTATTCGCATACTTAATACTAATTCAATAAATTATAATACTTTTTATCTTTCATGCAAAAGGCGGCCTCAAAAGGGCAGCCTTTTTTTGTGCTTAATATCAAATTTTTATATACTTTTACAACCATAATTTAATGATATGCTTACTTGTCAAAAACATCTTTTTTCGCTCGAATCAAACGTCCATTATATTAACGGCGCGTATATGTCGCCATTGATGAAATCCGTAGAAGAAGCAGGTTTTGCTGGCGTGAAAGGAAAAGTACGTCCGTATCAATTGTCGGATAAGGATTTTTTTACAGACCCCGAAATACTGAGGGGGTTGTTCGCGCAATTGGTTGATGCCGAACAAGCAGCTCGTGTTGCCATTATCCCTTCCGTGTCTTATGGTATGGCGACGGTGGCGAAGAATATGGAAGTAAAAAAGAGGCAAAATATCATCGTTGCCGAAGCTCAATTTCCTTCCAACGTTTATACATGGCGCACTTTGGCGCAAGATAAAGGGTTGATAATCAAAACAATAGCCTATCCAAAAACGCAGGAGGGCAGAGGAAAAACGTGGAACGATGCGATATTAGAAGCCATTGACGAAAAGACGGCATTGGTCGCCTTGGGGCATATCCATTGGGCAAATGGGACAGTATTTAATTTGAAAAAAATAAGTGAACGGGCGCACGCCGTAGGTGCTTTATTGGTGATAGATGGCACACAAAGCGTGGGTGCAATGCCCATTGACGTGCAAGATATGGGCATTGATGCCCTTATTTGCGCAGGCTATAAATGGTTGATGGGACCCTACTCACTCGGATTTGCTTATTTTAACCATAAATTTGATAATGGAAAACCCCTTGAAGAAAACTGGATTACGCGCAAAAACAGTGAAAACTTTGCGGCACTAATTGATTATCAAGACGACTATCAACCTCTTGCTGTGCGCTACGATATGGGCGAAAGGTCAAATTTTATCCTCGTCCCAATGGCAATTGCTGCCCTCAAACAACTATTGGCGTGGGGTGCTGATAATATTCAAAACTATTGTCATCATCTTACAAAAGACGCAATACCCGAGTGGCGCAACAAAGGCTATTGGATCGAAGAAGAAACACAGCGCAGTAAGCACCTTTTTGGTATCCAATTGCCCGAACATATATCAGTTGAAAAACTACAAATGGCTTTAAAAGAACGGCATATATCAGTGTCCGTGCGTGGCGATTTTGTTCGTATTTCGCCAAATGTATATAATGATGCGCGGGATATTGACGCTTTGACAGACGTTTTGACGCATATTTGATAGTAGAAAATATTTTGTCTAAAAGTATTTGTGTTCTACTTTGGCACGCTAAAAAACTACGATTTTTTTTCACGCTTGGTAGAACGAGAGGTGTATCTTCGATTTTCTTTTTTAAAATTTTTAAAGTGCCAAAGTAGAATTACTTAATCATTTAAAAAAAAACGCCCATGCCATACACCTGTCTCATAGTGGATGATGAACCTTTAGCTCGCAACTTAATGTCGCAATACGTAGAGAAAACGCCGCATTTGCAGTTAGTAAAAGCGTGTTCAAATCCGTTAGATGCCATCGAAATACTGAGGGGGTCGCATATTGACATTCTTTTTCTCGATGTTCAAATGCCCGAATTGACAGGTATTAGTTTTTTAAAAATTATTCAAAATAAACCCTATATCATCCTCACGACAGCTTATTCAGAATATGCCCTCGAAGGCTACGAATTAGACGTAATGGACTACCTCCTAAAACCCATCACTTTCGAGCGATTTCTAAAATCTGTTGAAAAAGCTGTTCAGAGATTGAACGCTGTTCAGCAAACCGTAATTGAAGAGAAAAGTATTGACAATCATAGCATTACAGAAATAATACCCGATTTTATATTCGTAAAAGATGGTACTAAATTGGTAAAAGTACGCCTGAAAGATATTATGTATGTAGAGGGTTTGAAGGATTATGTGTCTATCCATATCCCCGACAAAAAAATCGTGACGCTACAACGCATGAAGGCTTTGGAGGAGCAATTGCCCGAAGCGCAGTTTATCAGAATTCACAATTCGTATATCGTTTCGT
>JAYVKQ010000056.1:0-4305 GCA_043768285.1 Saprospiraceae bacterium
AGGAAAAGAAACACAAGATGCCCACGATGCAATAAAATTAGCTTTGTTAGCTTATTTATTAGACACGGAAACGGACACTAAAAAGCTGAAAAACGCCATTATCTAATTATTAAAAACCTCGTTTTAAAATATGTTTTTTAGCTACAAAATCAGAAACAAGCACACAAAAACGGCTTATTTATCTAACTTTTTGCGCTTTTTGCATTATTTTGCAGACAACAACAACCCCAAAAAAGGCAAAAGAAAAGCCAAAAGAGGGTTTGCGGCTTATCACTGGAACGCCGCCCTACAAAGATACCCCCGCGCGGACTTTTTTATGCACAAACGAACCAAAAAACGAACTAAAAACACATCAAAATTTCAAACAAAATTACCTTTGTTTTGGCAAAAACAGGACAACCACAACAAAATCAACGTAATTTATCCAATAAAACCACGCTTTTATAGGTAACAATCAAAAAAAATACACTCTATTTTACAATAAAAAAACTGCTTAATTTATGACTTTTTTACAATTACAGGACGCGCAAAACCCCACCGCTTTAAACCTGCACAACCTACCTATTACCAGCGAGTTATACCCCGCTACCCTTATTTATAGGTTCGGGAAACCCGCTATTTTCACAAAGGCTATTAAATCAGCCGCCCGCCTTTATCTGCTTTTTTGGGTTAATTTTCACAAACCGCAAAATTTTAGATTAAAACGCTTAAAACACGTTAATTTTAATGACAAAACCCAAACGGCAACGGTTTTTAATGATTACAACGGCGAGCCGCTTATTGTTACAATTGATTTGATATTAAAGGCTACAGCTAACGGCTTTTTACAACTAAAACACTACAATTAAAATGTGCCCCAATCCCAAAAACGACTTTTTATTCCCCCGCATAACGCGCCCGAGTGTAACAACATACCAATCAAACGGCTTTGTTGAGATAACCGTAGAAAAATGCATTTTATCAAATAATCTTTTTCTTACGATAAGAATATGCAAATTATTAGATAGAGATAGCCATAAAGAGGCAAACCACCACAGACAAGTTTTTTTATCTTTTTTATCTTACAACGAAAAAGACGAAAAAATACCATAACAACCCGCGCGCAAAGTCTAAAAATAGGCTTTGCGCGTTTTTCTTATTGCAAATTCGGCTACGCCAGCCAGTCCGCACCTTTGCGCTGCATATCCTTTGCCTCCTTTGGGGCTTTGCCGTTCGGCTACGCCACTTTGCGCTGCATAAAAACAAAACAACGCGGAAAAACTTATCTTTAAGTTAGCTTTTTTTGCGTTTATTCTGCTTTTAAGGGCTTTTTTTGTACGCAAAAAGCCCGTTTTTATACTATTCATTAACGCATTTTTTGCTTTTTTTAAGGCAAAACCTACACAAACAACGCCTTTTGCGCACACCCCCCCCCCTTTTTTTTAATCCTATAATAAACCTTATTGTAAAATACAGTTGCAAATAAAAAAAAATACAACCCGTTTTTTTAGGCTGTATTTTCGTTTTTTGCACTATTTTACACCGTTTAATTTGCGTTTAAACATCGTTTTAACGGGCTTTTGCTTTTCATTATAACAACCTGCTTTTATTTTACAACCCCCGTTGCCGTTATTATTTACAACTCTACCCCTTACTTTGGCAAAACGGGCTTTTTCTTTTTTTCGTACTTTCTTTTTGGGGGCTGTTCTACCTTTGGGGGCTGTTCTACATTTAAGGGCTGTATCACCACCCCAAACACCAACCCTTTCAAGTTTTGTTTTCTTACTGCTTTTAATTGTTCCACATAAGACACCTTTGGGGGCTGCTCTGTTAATATATCAGCTATTAGCTCCTCTATTGTTATTTGTTTCGCTGCTTTTAGTGCCTTTGGGGGCTGTTCTATTTTTTCGCCCCTTAAAAGGTGTGAAAAATCTAAAATTTTAAAGTAGCGCACCCTACCGTAATCCCCCGACCGCACGCAATAAACTAAACAACCAGCCAAAACCAACGCTTTTAGCAAAGGTTCTTGTTCTCTCTGTGTTAATCGCGTTCCCTCTTTTATAGCGTTAGAGGAATGATAAAAAAAACCCTCCTCTAACCTGCCAACATCTCTAAAACACTGCTCCCTATAGCAAAGATAAGAAAGCAAAAAAGCCCCTTTTAACCCTAATTTTTCAACTAACACGGGGGGGGTAGCTACAAAATAACTGTTTAGAATTTTTTGATACATATAAAAAAATAAGGGCTTACGTACCTACTAAATACGAAGCCCCAACATACCAACCTTTAAGGTTAGTAGTTTATAAAATACCTTTTTTTGTTAGTAGCAAAAAAAGGTATAACCCTGCAAACATACGGCAAAATAAAAATATAGTTACAATTTTACTTTATTTATTTTGCCAGCAAAATAAGATAAAACTAAATAAAGCCTTTAAAATCAACACTTTGCGCAAAAAAAAACTTTCTCTATTTTCATTTTTTTTTGAAAATTGCCAAAAAACCTATAAATATAAAGTTTTTTTATAATAAAATTTATTGTTAAGTGCGGCAAAATGTTGTTATGGGTAACGTCAAAATGTTGTTATGGGTAACGCCAAAATGTTGTTATGGGTAACGTCAAAATGTTGTTATGGGTAACGTCAAAATGTTGTTATGGGTAACGTCAAAATGTTGTTATGGGTAACGCCAAAATGTTGTTATGGGTAACGCCAAAATGTTGTTATGGGTAACGCCAAAATGTTGTTATGGGTAACGACAAAATGTCGTTATGGGTAACGACAAAATGTCGTTATGGGTAACGACAAAATGTCGTTATGGGTAACGACAAAATGTCGTAACCTAATATAAGAATAAAATAAAAGGAAAAAATAAAAAATACCAGAATACTTTTCGCGCACTTTGCTATCATTTCATTTTCGCAAAGTGCGCGAAAAGCGCAAAAAAAAATGAAAAACAAAAACCATTTTTTACACTTTTTGAAAAAACAACAATTTGTTTTAAAATATGCAAAAAACAACAAAATCCGACTTTTCGCCGTTCTTTTTGTATTATAATTTTTATTATGTTAAATAGGGGCTTATTTTTGCGCGTTTCGCTTGTTTCCTGCTTTTATTATACCCTTATTTCTCACAAAAACCCCCTTAATTTTAATTATCTTACAAAAAACAAACTGCACTACCAAAACAAAGCAATAGTTTAAAATAAGCGTTAAAAAAGGCGTTAAAAAAAGCACCACATTTTTAACTTTTTACCTAAATTGTGCTTTGTCTTTTTTTTACTTAACTTTTGGCTTTTTTGTCTTTTTTTTAGGGCAAAAAACAACACCAAAAAAAATCTACAAAACGCGCAAATCCTACTTTTAAACTTTGCGCGTTTTCCTTAATTTTTCGTTTGGGCTGCATATCCTTTGCCGCATCGTTTGGCTGCATCGTTTGCCAGCGCAAAACAAACAAAACAAAACCAAAACAAAACCAACAAAGTCACCCTCTCGCCTTTTTCTCCTTTTTTCCTTTTTTTGATAATAAAGCAACACCAATAAAGCAACAACACGGTAACAAATCCCGTTTTAAACGGCAACTACAATAATCAACAATCCTATGGTTTTTTTAGTAACTTTCAAAAAAAAATGAAAATTGTAGTTTTTTTTATTGCTATAATTTGCTAATAATCAACCTTTTAAGTCTTTTTGTCTTTTGGGGGCAAAAATAAATCTAATCAAATTTGCAACCGCGCGCCTCTCTTTGCCGTATATTTGCCCCGTTATAACCACCAAAAAACGGATAAAATGAAAAATACTATCTATGTAGGTATAGACCCCGCCGCGCGCAAATCAGGTAACGCGTTAGCCTGCTTTATCCCAGAAACGCAAAATTTCTACTGCAAAACCTTTGCCACGCTATCGGATATTATTATTTACTTAACGGATAAAGCCCAAACCCACCTACCGCGTTTTTTCTTAATTGAAAATAGCAACCTACAAACTACCAATTTCCAAACCGCGCGCGAAAGGTTGGAACAATCTAACGCATCAGCTTTTTACAGGGGGCTTTGTGTTGGCAAAAACCAACACGCCAGCCAGTTTATTTTTGACTATTGCACGCAAATTTTCGCAAAAAACACCGTTCGCCAAATAAGCCCGACCGAAAAGGGCGCAAAACTTAAAAACAAACTACTGCTAAACAACTACTTATTTGACAACTTGGGTTATTCCCCTATAATCAACTATTCAGGAAAAGAAACACAAGATGCCCACGATGCAATAAAATTAGCTTTGTTAGCTTATTTATTAGACACGGAAACGGACACTAAAAAGCTGAAAAACGCCAT
>JAYVKQ010000057.1:0-4942 GCA_043768285.1 Saprospiraceae bacterium
GTCGAATAAATTCGACACTACAGAAGACCCATTTTAAATTTTGAAAAAACATATTTTAAAAACGTATTTGCTGGTATTATGTGCGAAAATAGGTTAATAAAATTCTGTTGTAATATTTTGTTTAAAATTCACTGTTACCTATCTATAATAACTTGATGAACCTTCTACAATACTGATGAATGAAAAAAGGTCTTTTCTTCTTAAAGCTAAATAAAAATATGGAAAAATTATCCAAAAACTCTTATTTTTGTATTCTAAAAAGTGATGACAATGGCTAAAAGTATTATTATTACCTACAATGAAGCGGACGAAAACCTATTAATGGCATTGTTCAAGAAATTTAAAATTAAGACGGAACGATATTCTCAACAACAAACTACGCCCACTACTGAGAAAACCAAAGAGGATATTAAAAACGACTTACGCCAAGCCGTTTCAGAGATGCACGCTCATGCGAGAGGAGATATATCTCTACCTACGTGGTATGATATGATGTCCGAGTTAGAACATAATGAGGAGGTGCAAGTATGACATTCCAACCTACCCGCCAATTTGTCAAAGACGTAAAAAAATTAGGTAAAAAGTATGCTTCATTGGGTAATGACCTTGCCCAACTATGATATGATTTGACTGATAATCCAAAACTTGGCGAATCTTTAGGACGAGGTTGCTATAAAGTACGTATGGCTATTACCTCAAAAGGACAAGGCAAAAGTGGTGGAGCAAGGGTTATAACTTGTGTTAAAATCGAAAACCACATCATCTATTTTTTAACGATATATGATAAGTCTGAACAGGAAAGTATTACTGATAGCGAATTAACAGAGCTTTTAACTCAGATTGAAGCCTAATCAAAACGCACTCAGGTTCTTCCCGAAATCAAAAATTAAAAGTAAAAACTAAAAAGCCAATAATAATAACAACCAAAACCACCAACCAAGTCGAAAATTTAGAATTTTCTCGATAGATATTATAAAGTTTTTCCATAGCGTTGCGCCAATCCAATTTACCCGTTGATTTTTCGTTGCCATAGACGAAATATTTCTGTTTGCCTTTGCGGAGTTGGTCGCCGTGTTTTTTGAGGATAAAAAAATCTTCGTTCAGAAAAGTAAGCTCAAACATTTGGCTTTTGCCACCATAATCCACGACTAAGGAGTTTGTAGATTTGAAAATTTGCCAGCCGCCTTTTGTAATATCACCATCAATAACGACCCAATATTCGCCGTTTTCCATGAATATATGTAGTACAACTTCATGATAACTATCCGTATCACGTATTTCTTTCCAGCGTTTGTTGATATAAAATTGGGTTTCCCAGAGGTCTTCACTCCACGGCTGTATCTTGGGCACAATATGCTCCACATATTGCTCCAAATTTTCTAACCGTTTGGGTAAATCAAGTTCAAACGTGTTGCTAATATTGTCCCACATTTTACTTTCCATAGAGACAGGGTAAGTGGATTATTTTGGATTTACGGGATTTTCGATTGGTGTGGAAGGTAGTTTAGGAAACTGATTTTTTATTTTTTTTCAAAAAAATAAAAAATCAGTTTCCTAAACTATTGCCAAGCATTTAGCGATACCCCTCAGTATTTTCATTCAAAAATAACGGTAAATATAGACATTTTAAGCAATAACGCTATCTAATTGCGTTTTTTTGACCAAAGCCAACACCTCTTTGAGTTGTTGGTCGGGCGTTAGGGAAGTATTATCAATCAATATAGCATCTGCCGCTTGGCGCAGTGGACTATCTGCCCGATTACTGTCAATCAAGTCGCGTTCCATGAGGTTGTTTTTTACGTCCTCTATTGGTGTTTCTTGCCCTTTGGCTTTGAGTTCATCGTAGCGGCGTTGCGCACGTATATCAGGGTCGGCGGTCAGAAATATTTTTAATTCTGCCTCTGGAAACACCACTGTACCAACATCCCTACCATCCATCACAATACCTTTGCGACTACCCATACCTTGTTGTTGCGCGACCATTGCACGGCGCACGGCAGAGATAGTAGCCACAGGACTAACCATCTCGGAAACACGCATGGTGCGTATCTCGTTTTCAACATCAACGTCATTTAGAAAAATGTGATTGCCAGTAGGTGTACGCTCAAAGTGCAGTTCTATATGGGCGAGCGCATTTTTGACAGCTTCGGGGTCGGTGATTTCTACGTCATTATCCATACAGTAGAGGGTAATGGCGCGATACATAGCTCCCGTATCCACGTAAGCGTAATGTAATGTTTTGGATAAGGCTTTTGCCAATGTACTTTTCCCACATGAGGAATATCCATCTATTGCAATGATTATTTTCTTCATATCGGAAGACAAAATTAGACCTTGTGAGGCAGAGTATCAAGAAAATGTGGGTATTTATTTTTTGATGATATGTATATGACATGGGTTGCTATTCTCAATAATATTAAAAAAGGATTTTTGGGGAGAGACCAATATCATGGTTAAGGCTTAATTCTGAACACACATTATCCTTATTATTGCAATATTAATTTTCTATGAATAAAGGAATTATCGTTCTCAATTTTAACAATATACATACCTTTATTTATAAATAAAAAATTAATATTCAGTGTATTATTTCCCGTATTAACGCGTTGATTTTGCCTAAATACTATCTTCCCACTTACATCATAAACAGTCAAAGATATATCACTATTGCTCAAAGATAAATAATCAAGGCTCACTAAACTTGATTTTGTTGGGTTTGGATAGAACTCTCCAATTTGTATTTTTTCAAAAGTATTACTTGTACTTACTGTCGGAAACAACTTACAAGTAATACCATCAAAATACTTCAATCTATTGGGTATTGTTTGTGTAATCTTATTGAAATTCACAACAGATATTCTATTTTGACGATACCGCACCGCAAACCACAGTAAAAAACTTTCTGCAATATCCTCTGAAGTAGGGTTATCTCTGGCATAAGTTGAAATAAAATTATTGTCTAATGTTTGAGCATTTTTCCATCCCGTTGAAGTGGCGTGTGCCGCATCTAAAGAGGTGTGGCTGGCTTCATGCACCAACGTTTCTTCGAGGATGCCACTCTTTTCATAATTTACAGTTTGTCCTGTGTGAATAAGCACTGAACGATTGCCCCCGCCAAATAATTCAGTTCCTTGTTGTATCCATATCTCATCTACATCTTCTCTAAGGCATGACGGTAACTTTCCAATTTCGTAAGCATATTTTTCAGCTTGAACAGTTGCCGCTTGAACACTCCCGAACTCTGGATTTACTTGCGCCCTACTTGTAATGCCATCACGCCACACGACATTGAATAAATAGGCATTAACAGTAACCCAACCGGGTACTCTTCTATCGTACATAATCACCCTACTTTGACCTGTGTATGTCGTGCTTTGTATCGCAGAAGGGTCAGTCGTTTTAATGATATTAGAATCAATAAAAATTGTTCCCGAATAAGGCGGTTGCTGTGCGTACACGGCAACAGATACTATCATTAAAATAGATAGTGCCAATAATTTTTTCATGATTTTCATTTTGGTTAATTATGCTGTTATCAATCACCCCCTCAGTATTTTCACAGATATGTACCCATTTGAATCTGTCGAATAAATTCGACAGTACATTTGCTACTTAGGAGACAAAATTTATCAAAAGAAATTGCGCCATCTGAAAAACCACGCCATCAAAAAAGATATTAAAATGGACGTGACTAATATTGTGTAAAAAGGACCCGTATGCTCAGTATTGAAGTAAGGAATTTTGACGTTCATGCCAAAAAAAGAGGCTATTAATGTCGGTACCATCAACACAATCGTAATAGCGGTCAATCGCTTCATCACCATATTAAGATTGTTCGATATGATGGAGGTATAGGCATCCATCGTACCGCCCAAGATGTCGGTATAGACTTTAGCAGTATCCAACGCTTGTGAACTGTCAATGATTAAATCCTCCAGCAAATCTAATAAATCTTCATTGTCTTTAATGTGTAGAAAATCTGTCCGTTTCATTTTCATCATCAATAACTCATTGGCGTTCAAAGCATTAACAAAATAAACCAACGCTTTTTCGATACTCAACAATTGCCGAATTTCCATATTTCGACTGGATTCATACAGCTCATTTTCAATCACATTCCGCTTATGATTTAGTTTTTTTAAACTCGTCAAATAGCGATTGACGTTCTGCTCCATGATTTGTAGCACGAAACGACTATCATCGGCGGGGTCAAAATTTTTCACTTTTTCATTCAAGAATTGCTCAATTACGGGATTGTCGTAACCCGTTATCGTGATGACGTGCTCGGGAGTCATAATAATACCAATCGGCACAGTGAGGTATATGGATTGATTGTCGCGGTCAATACCATTGTTCAAAATCGGCGTTGAGAAAATGATAAGGCGTTTGTCTTCATCTTTTTCATAACGCGAGCGTTCGTCAATATCCAAAGGGTCAGTGAGAAAATCGGAGGGGATAGCGAATTTTGTAGCAAAACCGTCTATTTCCTCGCGGGAGAACGGCGGGGTGATGTTAATCCAGCAAGAAACCTCTGGCTCCTGCAACTCTGTTAAACGTCCATTGACTTTTGCATAGTACCGAATCATAGCCGAGAGGGTCCATTTCTGATAATTTAGTGAAAAAATAGGTTACACTATTGCGCGTTTTAATGACGGTATGACTGCGAGCCACCTCGCCATTATGCCCAAAATACTGAGGGGGTATGCCCCACACCGCAAAAGTACATTTTTTATAGGAATTAACAAGTTTAAGATGTTAAATTTATAACTTATTGATTATCAGGGCATCGGCTTTAAAGTTTACAAAGTGTCAGCAATTCCGCATATGGACAAAAAAGGCATTTGTTCATTAGTTTTTACATGGGAAGGGCGATTGAAATCGCCCCCTATTGATGGGTTTTCGTGGTCAAAATCAATAGCGGGTGATTTCAATCGCCCTTCCC
>JAYVKQ010000058.1:0-3909 GCA_043768285.1 Saprospiraceae bacterium
TAAAGCTGAAAATTTAGGAATTTTCTTGACTTTCAACCTCTAATCCCCAATCTCTAATCTCTTAATTTCTAATAACGCAATTATTTTACACCGTAGATATAAGTATATGAAAACCAAGACGTTAAAGAAAGATAAATACAATATTATCACGCTGGGATGTTCTAAAAACACAGTAGATTCCGAGAATTTGATAACCCAACTCAAGGGCAACGATTTTGATGTGGCGCACGACAGCGACCGCAAAGCAAACGTTATTATCGTAAATACCTGTGGCTTTATTGACTTAGCGAAAGAGGAAAGTGTGAACACTATTTTGGAATATGCCGATATGAAAAGCCAAGGCGAGATTGATAAGCTATACGTTACGGGCTGCCTATCGCAACGCTATAAAGACAATTTGGAAGTTGAGATACCCGAGGTAGATGCCTTTTTTGGCACATTTGAAATGCCCGCACTGTTGGCAAAACTCAATGCAGACTACAAGCACGAACTCGTTGGCGAGCGCGTCATCACAACCCCACTCCACTATGCATACCTAAAAATTTCGGAGGGCTGTAATCGGACTTGCTCGTTTTGCGCCATTCCTTTGATGCGCGGCAAACACGTCAGTCGCCCTATTGAGGAATTGGTGAAAGAGGCGAAAAACTTAGCACGTCAAGGCGTAAAGGAAATCATGCTTATTGCGCAAGAATTGACCTATTATGGCTTGGATTTGTATAAAAAAAGAGAATTATCCGCCCTTTTAGAAGCCTTACACGCCGTAGAGGGCATCGAATGGATACGCTTACACTACGCCTATCCGAGCAAATTTCCTGTTGAAGTATTTGATACAATGGCGCGATTGCCAAAGGTGTGTAAGTATTTAGATATGCCCTTGCAACACGCTAATAACGGCGTTTTAGACCGTATGCGCCGCCAAATCACGCAAGAGGAAACCGTAGAACTCATCAATATAGCGCGTGAGAAAGTGCCTAATATCGCCATAAGAACCACCATGTTAGTTGGTTTTCCAGGCGAAACGGAGGCAGAATTTGAAGATATGTGTCGTTTTATAGAAAAAATGCAATTTGAGCGCGTCGGCGTATTTCAATATTCGCACGAAGAAGATACTTCTGCCCATGCCTTCGCGGACGATGTTACACCCGAAATCAAAGAAGACCGCGCCAGTCGCTTGATGGCAATTCAGCAAGATATATCGCACGAAAAAAACAAAGCCAAAGTTGGTCAAACTCTAAAAGTCTTATTTGATCGCAAAGAGGGTAACTACTTTGTCGGCAGAACGGAACACGATTCGCCCGAGGTGGATAATGAGGTGTTGGTGAAAGCGAAGAAGAACTATATCCGCATAGGGGATTTTGCACAAATCAAAATTACGGAAGTCACAGAATTTGACTTATATGGAGCATTAGCGGTTTAAAATACTGAGGGGGTGCATAATTTGTTTATAAAAATTGGATAAATAATGACAATATATTTATTTTTGTAGGCGAATTTTAATAAGCGGAAGTAGCTCAGTTGGTAGAGCGCTGGCTTCCCAAGCCGAAGGTCGCGAGTTCGAGTCTCGTTTTCCGCTCCCATTTTTTCAAATACAGCCGTAGTATTTTTGCAAAAAATAGGCTACCTTTCGGGGTAGCCTATTTTTCAGATTTATATTCAATACTATTTATTCGGAAACACATATTCAAATTTTTCCCACCCAATCATCAAGCCGTTTTCATCAAAAACTTGAATTTTCGTCAATAAGCCAGAATTATCGTAGTGAAAAGTTTTTTGCGTAAGCGCATTTTCGATACTGCGCAAGCGGTTTTCGTTGTCATAATCGTAGCGGTCAATATCTTTAATGGATTGCTTATCGCCTTTCACTTTGCGCATAACGAGGAGGTCGTCCACATAAGCCCATTCTAAGCCACTGCCATCAGTTTTCACTTCATTGACAGGGCGTTTTTTCTCATCAAAAGTTGTCATAGTTGGTACTTCTTTGAAGCCATCGAAACGTTTACAGTGGCGCGTTGTGGTATCCACCCAAGTGATATGCTCTGTAATTGAATCCTTTTCTTCGATGCGCAAAGTTGCCGTATATGCCAAGCGATTTTCGGCATCATAGGTGCATTTTTCAACGCTGACCAACTCATCGTTCATCACTTTTTTGGTTTCAGTTACGTTCCAATTATTGTCGTAAGCGTATTGCCAAATCAAAGTGCGTTTGCCTTGTTGTTCCTTTTTTTCTACCAATTTATTGTTTTCACCAAAGGAATAAATGATGACGCGCGGTGTTTTGTCCTGCTCTTTTAAGGTAGAAACGACTTGCGTAAAGGCATAGCGATTGATGTACGCATAGTCCGTAACATCACCCATAAAAGCGGTTTGGGCGTTGATAAATTGTGATACAATCATAAAAGCGAAAAGTAGTTGTAATTTTCTCATATTTGTCTATTTACTTGTCTAATATTTTTTTGTAAATAGTCAAATATTACACCAAAAACGCGTAGAGACGTTGCAGTGCAACGTCTCTACGTAGTTATTACAAATCTTTCACATAACGCCGATTGCTGCGCAAAGCAGCTCGTTCTTCGTTACCCAGGCGTAAATGTTCATCATCAAGCCCGCGTGTCATTATGCCATTGGCACTAATGGGCTGTGTGAGCATCCAATTGCCCATTGCCATTTGAAGGCTAAAACATTCCATCCGATAAACTGTTTTGGCAAGTATGCCACCTTTACTATCGAGCCATTTGTGGCGGGTATTGACGTAGGCTTTTATCCACGCTTTTTCGTCGCCCCCTTTAGCAGGAGGCACTTCGTCAAATCTATCGCGGAGGAATTGTAAGATACCGCCAGAATGAATAAAACTGTCGTAAATGACCAACATACTGAGGGGTAGCATAAAGCCATTGTCATCACAAAATTTTACAGCGCGTTGGTAGTAATGCTTATCAAAAAACGCATCTTGTGTTTGGCGCATCACTTCATCTTCGCGGGCAGCGTTTTTCAAATGATCAATAAACAGCGTGTCTTTGTCTAAAGGTGTAACCCCAATTTGAGCAAGATAAGGAGCCAGCATAGAAGTGTACAAACCATTGTTTTCAATGTAGGCTTGGATGAGTGCTTTCAAATTGCCTTGTTCTGTGGTTTGGCTGCGTCCATAAGTGATTTGGCGCGTGTTGTTTTTGCCGTCATTATAGATGGAAATGTTGTCGTACTCGCCGTCTATACTACCCGTTTCAAAAACATTGATAGTTTGGAGAATTCGATTTTTGATGTCAGAAGTGATTGTCATTATTTTCAATGGTTTTTATTGGTGATTGTTAATTTTTGAACAATACAAAATTATAATTTTATTTGATTTAAAAAACTTTTTTTATTAAAATAATCTGTTTTCAAATAATATAAATTGAGAAATCATCGCAGGCAATTGCTTGATTAAACATAAATAATTTATTATCAATTTATTATCAATTTTTTATACATGGTTATTAATTTTTATATTTTTCTAAATTTATGTCATTGTGATTATGTTGTCAAGATGCAAATTAGTGTTATTCGTGTATGTATTATTGTCATTCGTGTTATAGTTTAGTTACTTATTCTTTTTGCGTTCCTTACCTATATCTTAGCGAAACCGTTACCTCCACTAATAATGTATTAAAATGAAAAAATATGAACCAATAGCATATTAAATATACCATAACGTGAGGATTTTTTCAATATTTCTTAAATCATTAAACACAAATTGCATTATTTATAGGGTGTAATTGTGTAACTTTGTGGGTTTATAATCATAAAATTTTTGAGGTGAAAAATTTTACTTTTCGTTTTCTATTAAACAAGGTAAATCATACTAAAATGGCTAAATTAAGTACTGATAATTCATACTTTGGAGGGGCTTTTGTCGTGTCGAATTTATTCGAC
>JAYVKQ010000059.1:0-3409 GCA_043768285.1 Saprospiraceae bacterium
GGAGATATGTTTATGAACTACATGGATTATACATATGATGAATGTATGAATTTATTCTCAAATGACCAAAAGAATAGAATGCGTACTTTATTCGAGCCAGGCGGTTTTCGGCGTTCAATCATTGAGAATAATAATGCGCTAAAATCCACACGTCTATACAGACCACAAAACAATAGTGATGTGATTTTGATAAAGACTGCGCAGGGCAGTAATGATATTGGTTCGACTTCTTTTACCTATACACCCATTATTGTGGAGGAATGTAAAAAATCGAGACCTATTACTTGGCGCATTGTGCAGCGAAATTCGGGAGCGGATATAATCATCAATGGCGAAAGTGCATCATTGCGCCTTACAAGAGGTAATGCAACATGCGAGTTAGAAGTAACAATACCAATGGTAGGCGGGGATGTTGTTGAGAATTATTCTTTTTATGTTTATGTTCCATTGCCACATTATGATTTGTCGCCTAATCCGACATCTGACTTTTTAAGAATTGAACAAAGGGTGAAACAAAATGATACGCAACTATTAGAAACACCCTATACCGTTACGATTTACGGCACATCTAATCAACCTGTTAAAAAAGGTAATGGCAATAGAGGTAGAGCCGATTTTGATATGTCGAATCAACCACGAGGGCAATATCAAGTGTTGATTGAAACGAATGGACGTGTTGTCAGTAAACGTGTGATGATACAAAGATAATAACGCCATAACAAAAAATAGATAAAATCAAAAAAGCCAAGAAAAAGACTATTTTCTCTTGGCTTTTTTGATTTTATCTATTTTTGTTTTCGGTATTTATTACCTCTTAGTCATGCTTTCACTTATTTGAAAATATTTTTCACTATTTTGGCTAAAATTTTATAGAAAATGAAAAAAATATGCCCGTCTATTGTGGGTTTACTCCTATGTGTAATACCTCTATTCGCTAATTTCTCCCTTCAAAAACTGCAAACCAACTACCAAACCACGCCATTAGGTACGGATTTGACGACCCCTCAGTTTTCATGGCAAATGAAGGCTTTGGATAGCAAAAGAGGCTATAAGCAAAAAGCATATCAAATTGTCGTCACGGATGAAAAGGCTAAAACTGTTTGGAATACGCAAAAAGTCAATACCGATATAGCCCATGCTATTCAATATGCTGGGGAAGCCTTAAAACCGACAACGCGCTACACGTGGAAGGTGACCGTTTGGGACAATTTTGGCTCAATGGCAAGTGCTTCGTCATGGTTTGAAACGGGTTTTTTAAACTCTAAAATCGAAGCGTGGTCGGGCGCAGATTGGATTGGTGGCAGTGCGGAGGATTTGGTTTTTTACAGCCCTTATCAATCTATTTTCAAGTTTCAATATGGTATTCAATTGGATAAAGCGAGTAATAGCACCAAAGCATCCTTTGTTTTTGGTGCAAATGACCCTCGTTTATTGGATAAAAATCTCAATTTAATGGGGCGTGCCAATGGCGTAAATGAAAGTTATATTGCCGTAGAATTGGACATTTCGCGCCTAAGTGAGGACCCGTTTAACAGTGTAGCACTACTGAATATTTACCGTGTCGGTTATACCCAAAAAGATAATTCAAATATACCTTTTAAAACCATTCCAATCATTCCAACGACTATTAACTATTCAAATAGGTATGAAAAACATACAATTTATGTGCAAACTTCTGATATGGGCATTTATGAGTTTTTTATAGATGGTGTAGATGATTTCCATAAAGTTGATGATTATACTATGAGACCTACAAGCCGTTTTGCACCGAAAGGTTTAAACCTCAATCCTGTGGGTATGGGGCATGATTTTATCAGCTTCCCGATGGTGGCGGATATTGGTTTTAAAACAGAGGCAAATCAAAAAGCGAATTTTTCAGATATTATAATCAAAAATTTGCGCTATCCCTCGAATATACTTTTTTGGGAACATCCCGATAAAAGCGGGACTGACAATTTGACTTCTAATAAAACTATTTTTAATAGCCCCAATATTACCATTTCAAATGGGCAATATGTGGTACAAGGCAATACGCTTTTTACAGCCAATCCGAGTAAAAATGCCGCCCCAATGTTGCGCAGTGTTTTCAATACCAATGATAAATCTGTTAAAAAAGCGCGCTTGTACGTCACGGCACGGGGCATTTATGAAGTGTTTTTAAACGGCAAACGCATCAGCAACGATTATTTTAACCCAGGGTTGACGCAATACAATAAAAGCCATATGTACCAAACCTACGACATTACAGCTGCCTTAAACAAAGGTCAAAATGCCCTCGGTGCATGGTTGAGCGAAGGTTGGTGGAGTGGGAATATCACCTACAATGGTGACAACTGGAACTACTTTGGCGATAGGCAATCGCTACTGGTAAAATTGGTTGTTACCTACGGGGATGGTACAGAACAAATAGTAACAACGAATGACAAGGACTGGAAAGTTTTCACAGAAGGACCCGTTCGCTGTGGTTCGTTTTTTCAAGGGGAAGTCTATGATGCGACAAAAGAAGACGCTATAAAAAACTGGACATCAACGACTTATGATGACAAGGCTTGGAAAAAAGCGAGCATTGTACCCCTCGTAGGTACAGCGTGTCAGGGCAATTTTAACGAGCCAAATGGTAGAAAAATCAGTTTGCCCTATGATGATTTTAAACTCGTGGGTCAAATGGGAGACAATGCAACCATCGTTAAAACCCTTGTAGCGCAAGGCATAGAAGAAGTGCGCCCAAAGGTTTTTGTCTATGATATGGGGCAAAACATGGTGGGTATTCCGCAGATTTCAATTAAAAATGGTCAAAAAGGGCAGGTTATTACAATGCGTTTTGCCGAAGTGAAATACCCGAATTTGCCTGATTACAAAGGTAATGAGGGCATGGTGATGATGGAAAATATTCGGGCTGCACTTGCCCAAGACCTCTATATACTGAGGGGGGGTGATGAAATTATACAACCTCGTTTTACATTTCACGGCTATCGGTATATGGAGGTGACGGGCATTGATACACCCCTCCCCCTCAGTAGTGTGAAGGCTTTGGTCATTAGCTCAGTCAATGAATTGGCTTCCAGTTATGAAACGTCTAATCCGCTTGTCAATAAACTGTGGCAAAATATTACTTGGTCGCTGCGGAGTAATTTCCTTTCAATCCCAACCGATTGCCCGAATAGAAATGAGCGTATGGGGTGGAGTGGCGATATTTCTGTTTTTTCACGCAGTGCCACCTATTTATCAGATGCCAATTTGTTTTTAAGAAGACACCTTTTGGGTATGCGCGATATTCAAGCCGAAAGCGGGCGTTTTACGGATGTTGCGCCCGTTGGTGGTGGTTTTGGTGGTACGTTGTGGGGAAGTGCGGGCATCGTTGTCGCTTGGGAAACTTTCCAGCAATACGGCGATGTGCAACTTTTAAAAG
>JAYVKQ010000060.1:0-5865 GCA_043768285.1 Saprospiraceae bacterium
ACTTTTGTGCATTTCAAACCATCGCTGGTCATTTCCCATGTGGCGATGTCTTCACCTGAACATAGTTCATTGTCGTCAGAATCGCCAGCTTCCGTGAAATTGATATTTAGATTTCTACCTTCTGCTGTGTTGTCAATTTTGATTTTTTTACCAACTGGCATTTTCAAAACTAAATTCACGACTTGACCACGCCATTTTGTACCTTTTTGAATTTGAAACTCGGTTGGCAAACGCAATTCTGCACCACTGTTCTCCATTTTGTACTCAACGGCGTTCATCAAACGGCGGGCTTCTTCTTGATTTTTACCGCGTGAAAAAACCGTTTTTACCAATTCAAATTTATCGCCCTCAGTTTTGACAATGCGTATCTGCACGTTTTCACTCAAAAGATAATCGTCTGATATTTTTAATTCTCCAAATTCTCTATTGAGGTCACCAAAAGGGTGCGTGGCTACGAGCGTGAGCATATCCGCATTAGGATTAGCCAATTCGGACGTTTGAGTATATTCAGTGCGTTGATTAAATTCATTAGCCGTTTTTCCTGCCAAAGTGCCTAACAAAGATAACGCGATACCCCAAGCCGCCCACAAGCTACCCACTACATAAGGACTTGCGTGGCGTTTCAATAACAAACGGCTTAAAAACATAACCATTAAAGCCACTGGAATAGTAACGGATAAAAATGCGGCGAATATAGCTAACGGTGGCACAATGCCAGAGTCCGTAACGTAGCCAAACATAGGATATGCCATTGTGAGTGCAACTGCACCACTGACCCAAGAGACCAGCATCGCTATAACCAAGCCGATCAAAATAACAATCAAAATAAGTTTCCAAAAACTGCCTAAACCCTTCAAAATCAAGCGAATAGCATCGCCTATTTTAGCACTGGCATTATGTACTTGGCTATTGAATTTTGCTTGATTTTCGGGATTTCCGAATTGATTGACTTGATTGGATAGTTTTTCTACACCATCTTCTACCGATTTGGCAATAGAATTTACGTCAATCGGTTCGCCGCGCATCGCCAAACGGTCAGCCGTGGTTTTAGCCGCAGGGACAATTGCCCATAGGATAAAATAGAGTAAAAAACTGGTGCCGAAAAGGAATATCAAGCCTATGAAAGCCAAGCGCACCCAAAGCGGGTCTTCGATACCGAAGTATGAAGCAATACCTGAACAGACACCGCCAAGGGCTTTGTTTTCTTCATCGCGGTACAAGCGTTTGCCCGTTTTGATACCACTTGCAGTCCCCCCCTCCCGACTATTTCGGGATGTTCCATCAGTGTTCTTCGACTTTTGGGTTGTTTCAGATACAGGTTCTGCGCCAAAATCTTCGGGCGTACCCATGACGCTGACAGTATTTTTCACGTCTTGAATATTGGCAATCGTGCGTTTGCCCATCGCTTCGCGGGTCAATTCGCCGAGCCGTGCCTCGATGTCGCCCATTATTTCTTCATAACCTTCTGAATTGCGGAAATGATTATGCAATGATTGCAAATAGTTTTCTAAAAACTGATAGGCATCATCGTCTATCGTGAGTGGCGTACCACCTAAATTTATATTTAATACTTTGTTCATTGTCGTATGATTGTATTGTTAAATTGCTTATTGATTTTTCGATATACATTTAGCAATCGAGGACAGTTTCTGGGTTAGACTGGGTATCTGAATTGCTGGTTTCACTATTAATGATTTTATCTACCGAGCCGACAAACTCATTCCACGAGGTACGCATATCCTCGAAGTAGGCACGCCCGCTTTCGGTAAGGGCATACTTTTTCTGTGGGGGTCCTTTAAACGATTCTTCCCACGTATAAGATAGATGTCCCGAGTTTTTTAAGCGGGTCATCAGTGGATATAATGTGCCTTCTACGACATCTAAGCCAACCAACTCCAATTCTTTTTTTATGCCGAATGGGTATCCACTTTTGTTGGCTAATGTGGCGAGGACGCATAACTCTAACGCGCCCTTTCGCATTTGTTGTTTTACATTTTCCGTATTCATAATGCAAAGATATATACATTGGAAGGTATTATGCAATACATAGTACCATAATTTAGTAGATTATTTTTCAACGTTTGTCGATTTTTGCTACCCCCTTGATGCTTTTGGCTTCATCACGACTGGGCGTGACAGTATTTTTAAGAAAAAAATGAGGTGACATATAAGATTTTTTTTAATTCATCGTTAATTTTACAAGCCAATTAATCATTCCTTTTAACCACCTATTCTATTCTAAAAAATGCGCCACCTACCAATCACTGCTGTTATTATTTTCTCATTTTTATTTTTAAAAAATATAAACGCTCAATCGCCTGACACGCTCGCGGATGTCTATCGCAAATATATGCAACTGAATAAGCACGTCAGCCGCGTGGATAGTATTAGCACCCAATTACAAACCCAATACACCAATTTTGATGCAATATTGCGCTCAAATAATGACGCGCTCAAACGCATTACCAACGCGCAACTGTTTACCTATGACCGCACTTTGAAGCAACAACGCGGCAAAATCATCAATACCGTTGATTTTGTACGCAGTGCGAATACGAGTTTAAATGCCCTGCAAGTTGTGGGCAGCGTATCCTCTTACCTCGATAATATCAGCCAATTGAACAATCCTGCTAATAATGAATTGGGTTTTGCCTTGACGGATGATATAATTAAGATTTTAGACACGCGGATATTAGCTAAAAAAGGATTGAAAACAAACCCGACCAAGTTTGTCCGCATCGTAAAAGAAGTGATGAACGCGCCTTTGACCACGAGTTTTGCCAGAACACTGCCCGTTGTGAGTAATATTAAAAACGTGGTAGATTTGGTCATTACCCTAACGGCTACCGAAAAGAATGTGGAGGTAGAAGATTTGGTGCAGATGAAGAATGATTTGCGGAAATATGTGGAGCATTATGAAGGTTTGGAGCAAGCCAATTATGCTTTTACGAGTAATTTGAATACGCTCAATGTGCGCATTGATGCCCTCAAATTGATTATGAAAAACTACGCTACTGAGCGTTTGCGCCCTTTCAATCCGACGGCAAATTTGGATACTTTTCGCAATTTGACGTCGCTTGTCAATCATTATGCCGATAAAGAAGATGCCCAAATGAAGGTGGATAGGATTTTGGAAGAGTGTAAAAACGCCAATGGTTCAATCAATTATGAAAAAGCATTGAGCGACAAACGCTTGTTTTATCCCGAATATGCTATCAATCAAGCGCAGGTGATACAGGACGAAGTGATAAGTGTATCGAAGGGTTATCTCTCCAATTTGTACACCTATCAGCGCAATATTGAAGTGGTTTTGAACAATTCAAAAAACAATAAATTGGGCGATGCCAAAAAGATTGAACAGAAAATGGTTGCCCTACAAAAACTTTTGGATACCGTTTCTGATGCAGTTAAAAATAGCGTGAATATGGAAGATTTGCAGGTGAAATTGCAGCGGATTAATGGTTTTTTGTATCCATAGAAGTAAAAGAGCAAAGGTTTAGTAAACGGATTTTGAGATATAGTATGATTTTTTTTGTAAAAAAAATCATACTATATCTCAAAATCCGTTTACTAAACCATGCGCCACCTATTTCTCTGCCCAATAATCAATCACCAACACCTTATCCAAATGAGGTCCTAAAACTTCGACAAAAGCCTTGTGTGCAGGATGTGGCAAATAGACTTCCCTATCTTTTTCGCTTTTAAAACTCACGAAAAAAAGGTGCGTAAACTCTTGGTTGAGGTTTTCGGGACTATTGTTTTTGCCCCATTCAAAACCTCTAATTTCCTTGATTTTGCTGGGCAACGCGCGAAAAGCATCTTCTACTTTTTTGACATCTTCGGCACTACTTGTTTCTTTAAATTTGAACAAGACGGCGTGGCGTAGCATCTTTGCAGGAGCCGCTTTCGCCTTTTTTGTTTGGGCAGATAGAGACATCGTCATAGCGGATAAGAGTAAGAAAACAATTGATAATTTTTTCATTAGATTTTTTTATGATGAATTGAAAATAAGAATTTTATAGTAACTACTATTATAACATTGAACATTCAATATATTTGTCTTGTAAAAACGCCCCCCCTCAGTATTTCATATTATCCATTTTCAATTATCCATTCTACATTATAAAATAGTGTCCTGCAAAAAAGGTAACTCCTCCGTATAGTCCGTTGTAAAATGCAAACCACGACTTTCTTTGCGCATCGAAGCCGAGCGCGTAATCAAATACGCAATTGTTATTAAATTACGCAATTCACAAAGCTGCGGAGACAATGTTGCCGCTTGATAGAGTTCTTCCGTTTCTTTATAAAAAATATACAACCTATCCATAGCTCTTTTCAAACGCACATTGGAGCGCACGATGCCCACGTAATAGCTCATGACATCTTTTAATTCCTTCGTACCTTGCGTAATCAAGACCATTTCCTTTGGGTCGGTAGTGCCTCGGGCGTTCCAATCAGGTATGCCCTCTTTCCAAGTTAGAGTATCTAATTGCGCCAAAACATCTTCCGAAATGCGGTGGGAAAATACTAACGCCTCTAATAAAGAATTAGAAGCCAAGCGATTAGCGCCATGCAAACCCGTACAACTACACTCGCCACTGGCATATAGGTTTTTGATACTACTGCGCCCGATTTCATCTACGCGAATACCACCACATTGATAGTGGCAAGCAGGCACAACGGGTATCAAGTCGGTCATTGGGTCAACGCCTATGCTTTTACATTTATCATAAATAGTCGGAAAGTGGTTGTAAAAAGCGTCTTTATCAATATGGCGGCAATCTAAGTACATACATTCCGTCCCGTTTATTTTCATTTCGTTATCAATCGCACGTGCCACAATATCACGCGGTGCTAAGGATTTACGGGGGTCATATTTCCCCA
Source organism: Saprospiraceae bacterium (assembly GCA_043768285.1). Classification (GTDB taxonomy): domain Bacteria; phylum Bacteroidota; class Bacteroidia; order Chitinophagales; family Saprospiraceae; genus JAAFJT01. The sequence goes on from JAYVKQ010000060.1 coordinate 4,885, forward strand.
TAAACTCCTCACCCTTTGGCGTTTTCAAAATTGCTCCAAAACCACGCACCGCTTCTGATACTAAAAAATTTGGGTTTTCACCTATCGGATTATACAAAGCCGTTGGGTGAAATTGTACAAACTCCATGTTTTCAACCCGCCCTTTGGCGCGATAGACCATCGCAATACCATCACCCGAAGCTATAATCGGATTGGTCGTGTTTTTATACACCTGCCCCGTACCGCCCGTACACATCACGGTGGTTTTTGCTAAAATAGTATCAATTTTATTGGTTTTTTTATCCAAAGCGTAGCAACCATAACAGGCAATATCGGGCGTTACGCGGGTGATATTATGCCCTAAATGGTGCTGCGTGATAATGTCCACCGCAAAATAATGCTCGTAGATGTTGATATTGGCGTGTCGCTTACTTTCTTCAACTAAAGCGCGTTGTATTTCCCAACCTGTCAAATCTTTATAGTGCAAAATGCGGTTTTCGGTATGCCCGCCTTCGCGTCCGAGGTCGTATTCGCCTTCGTGTTTATCGAAGCGCGTACCCCAATCAATGATTTCACCTACCCGTTGAGGTCCCTCTTTGACCACAATTTCGACTACGTTTTTATCACATAACCCGTCACCCGCATCAAGCGTATCCTCAATATGCTTTTGAAAATTATCTTTATCAAAATCCCAAACTGCAGCTACGCCACCTTGCGCATAGCGCGTATTCGATTCATTTTCAACGGTTTTTGTTAAGACAGTAATGTTTACATCGGGGCGTTGCCGCGCTACTTTTATCGCTAAACTCAAGCCTGCAATGCCGCCACCAATAACGAGAAGGTCTGTTTTCATAAAAATAATGTGATATTGTTTGTTGAATATTATTACGTAATAGTAAAAATTAAGAAGCTGTTTGAGTTATTATTTTTAGATAGAAATGAGCTTATTTTTAGTCAAATTGGATTAAAATTATTGAGACATATTGGCTATACGTTGAAATA
>JAYVKQ010000061.1:0-6994 GCA_043768285.1 Saprospiraceae bacterium
GCCACTAATTACACTAATTTTCACTAATTTTGGATACACAACGATTAGTGAAAATTAGTGTAATTAGTGGCTACTATACGATAAGCCTCTTATGTTGTAATGTTAGCATATTAAAGTTAGCAATAATTCCTAACCGCCCTTTTGTTAGTCTTACATAATTAATGGTTTGGGCAATATGCTCATCAATAATAGCACTGACAGCTTTTACTTCTAAAATAATATTGTCATAAACGACAAAATCAGCATAAAATTTATGAGGTAAAATAATATCTTTATAAGGAACAGGATATTCCTTTTCTCTTCTAAAGGGTATGCCTTGCAACTGAAATTCATACTCTAAGGCATCTTTGTAAACAATTTCGGAAAGACCACCGCCTAAAATTCGGTGAACATCCATGCAAATACCTACTATTTTGTAGTTCTCGTCTTTGAAAATCAAATCTTGGTGCATTTTAGTATGTTTTTGTTTTCTGCCACCAATTACTCTAATTTTCACTAATTATCGTGTATCCAAAATTAGTGAAAATTCGTGCAATTAGTGGCTGTTAATAATTAAAAAAACTCTTTTTGTTTTCTGCCACCAATTACTCTAATTTTCACTAATTATCGTGTATCCAAAATTAGTGAAAATTCGTGCAATTAGTGGCAAAAAATACTTGTCACAAAAATAATTAATGTTGATGAAAAAACTAATCATTGCTTGCTCAATTATTTCCCTCCTTTTTGCTTTTCGCTCCACCGAAGAAAAACCCACAATCTTCCTTTGTGGCGACTCCACAATGGCGAATAAAGCACCCATTGATATACCCGAAACGGGCTGGGGCATGGTGTTTCCAGAATATTTTACGGAAGCTGTGCGCATTGAAAACCATGCAGTGAATGGACGGAGTACCAAGAGCTTTCGCACATTAGGGCATTGGAAGGGCGTAATTGATAAAGTAAAAGCGGGTGATTATGTCATTTTGCAATTCGGGCATAATGACCAAAAAAAAGAGGATAGTCTGCGTTATGCTGCGCCACAGACGGATTATAAGCAAAATTTGAAGCATTTTGTAGAAGAAATACATAAAAAAGGAGGAAATCCGATATTGGCAACGCCCGTCAATCGCCGCAAGTTTGATGATAAAGGCGCGTTTATTGACCAACATGGCGACTACCCCTCAGTAGTTCGGGCATTGGCAAAAGAACTCAATTTGCCTTTGTTGGATATGCACGCCAAAAGCCAAAAAGTATTAGAAGCGCATGGCGTTGAAGGGTCTAAAAAAATGTATATGCACTATATCGGCGGCTTTTTTCCTAAGTTTCCGAAAGGGATTGAAGACAATACCCATTTTTCGCGCTATGGTGCAGAAGTGATGTCGAGTATTGCTGTTGAATGTTTGTTTGATATTGGTCACCCGTTGCGTAATTTCATTAAAAAATCTGTTTTTGATGAAAAATACAGCCACGAAATGCCTAAAATTTATACCCCTATTTTCAGACGCGACACATTTGATGTTACGCGCTATGGTGCAAAAGGCGATGGCATAACACTGAATTCCAAAGCCATTAATCAAGCTATTGATATGGCACATCAAGCGGGTGGCGGCGTGGTTTTAGTGCCGCGTGGCTTATGGCTAACGGGTCCTATTGTTTTAAAAAGTAATGTCAATATACATACGGAACAAGGCGCATTGGTGCAGTTTACAAGAGATTATGCTGAATATCCTATCGTGAAAACCAATTGGGAGGGCTTAGATGCGTATCGTGTGCAACCGCCAATTTCGGCTATTGATGCCGATAATATTGCCGTGACGGGCAAAGGCATTTTTGATGGCGCAGGGGAAGCGTGGCGACCTGTCAAAAAAGACAAATTGACTGAGGGAGAGTGGAAAAAACTCATTGCTTCGGGTGGCGTTTTGACCGAGGATAAAAAAACGTGGTATCCAACTGATAGGGCTTTATTGGGTTCAACTATGAAACGGGCTGGTGTTGTGGCAGAAGGTTTTGACGAAGCTAAAGCCTTGACTATCAAGGAGTTCTTGCGCCCAAACTTGATTGTTTTAAATCGTTGTAAAAACGTTTTACTTGAAGGTGTGGTATTTCAAAATTCTCCTGCTTGGACAATTCAGCCTCTTTTATGTGAGCATTTATCTGTAAAAAATATAGTTGCAAAAGCCCCATCATATGCCCAAAATGCCGATGCAATTGACGTAGAAAGTTGTAGCAATTTCCTTATCGAAGGCTGCACTTTTGATGTCGGTGACGATGCTATTACTATCAAATCGGGGCGCGATGCCGAAGGGCGCAAGCGCAACAAACCGACTGAAAATGGCATTATCAGAAACAATATTGTCTATCATGCGCATGGTGGTTTTGTGATTGGTTCTGAAATGTCGGGCGGGGCACGCAATTTATTTGTCTCGAATTGTACGTTTATGGGTACAGATATTGGCTTGCGTTTCAAAACCACACGCGGGCGGGGTGGCGTAGTTGAAAACATCTATTGCACCAATATTTCAATGACGAATATTCCTGCCGAAGCCATATTGTTTGATATGTATTACAACGGCAAAGACTTTGCAGAAAGCGATGCCAATCCGAAAATAGAAGCCAAACCCTTGTCGGAGGAGACCCCTCAGTTCCGTAACTTTTTTATCAGCCGCATTACGTGCAAAGGGGCAGCACGGGGTATTGTGGTCAGAGGTTTGCCAGAAATGAATGTGCAAAATATCAGCATAGAAAACAGCACATTTGAAGCCAAACACGGTATCTATTGCATCGAAGGCACTAATATTCGCTTGAAAAACGTGCAATTATTGACTACTCAAGATGATATAGTGGCGCATATCTCGAATAGTAAAAACCTCGTTTTTGATAATCTTATTTTTTCTGAAAATGTAAAAACGCTTTTAGACCTGAATGGCGCACGGACGGAAAAAATACAGGTTTTGAATACAAATATAAGTAAATTGGTGTCAAAAGTGACTTTTGGAGAAGGGGTTTCGCAGAAAGTAGTTAATTTGAAATGATGGGCTACCTTTATACCCGTGCCACCGCTTCGAGCCTGAGCGTTACACACATCTTTCAGATACATTATGTCACTACGTGACTATCGAAAAAGCGGAATAATGGTACTGTTATAAACATTTTGACCCTATCGGGTCATTAGATTTGTACAAGTCGCAATGACCCGATAGGGTCAAAATGTTTATAACAGTACCACTTTGCCATTTCTCCTTGAAACGTAGTTTCAAAATGTGATTTGTGTGTAACGCACAGGCTTTAATCGGTGGCACGGGTTTTCTTTAAATCTTTCTCCATAAAAACAACACCATTGGTCGTATTGCCATTGTATTTCTCAATAGACTTAAACCCCAATTGTATGTAAAGATGATACGCTGCCGACATCGTTTTTGGCAAAGTATCCAAGCGCATAGTCTTGTATCCCAATGCTTTAGCGTGACGCATAGCGCGTTTAATGAGTTGCTCACCAATTTTATGTTTTCTAAATTCTGGATTGACATATAGGCGTTTCATTTCACATACGTGGTCGTCTATTTTTGTAATCGCAATAGTGCCCGCAGGTTCATTTTGCCATTTTGCTAATAACAAAGCCCCTTCTGGTTTTTCGTGATGCAAAGGTAGTGCATCCACAATAGCAAAAGCATTTTGCTCATTGAGGTAGCACGTCGTAATACCGCCTTCTTGAGTGAGCCATTGGAGGTATTGGTGACTTAATGTTTTTGTGGCGGATAGTTGCTTTTGGGTTTTGGGAATTGAGATTTTTAGCATATAGAAAATGATGACAATTAAGACAATATAAGTTCATCAATAAAATACTTTATTATTGTTTTTTCTGAAGTATCATAACAACATCGCCATAAATACCATTCTCCATAGCCATCAATGTGTGGATAACATCATGCGAAACACCCAATTTACTTGTCCATTTTTTACTCAGCAATTGCTTGGCTACATGAGAACAATTTATACCATCATTAGAAAACAAAGCAATCTTTTCAATACCATTTCTCATGTTGGGTTTGTCGATCGGTTCATAATCAAAATGTTTAAAGAATGCTTGCATAGTTGATAATGTATTATCAAAATCAATATTATTAAGCCATTGATAATCTTCATCGGCTTCCCACCAATGCTCGCTATCATCCAATGCCCAAGCAACACAATTATACTGAGGGGTCTCAGGGCTTGTGATAGAAAAAGGTTCGATATATGAGTTAGGAAATTGAGAAAGGCTTAGATGATTTGTTCGTTTTTTGCCCATAATAACCAGTCGTTTGTCATAGATTGTAGATTTCCTCGATGTTCTGCTTTTACAGGGTTTACACCCGTAATAGCTTTTAATGCTGTAAACCAATGGTTTGGTTGCCTTTGCATATCTTCTAAAATATAAGGTAAAACAGCCTTTCCCATTGCTATAATTGATTGATAATCAGCCAATTGAGTTATTTCTTTGGCAAAATTTAAAAACTTACTCTCCTCTTTCCATTTTTCTGCCAAAAGTTGAAACTGCAATTGTGTAAACAACTGTTCTGTCAGTACACTTTCTTGCGGTATGTGTACAATAAAGTTATTTTCTTGCCGCTTTATTTCAATCATTTAATACTATTTTATTTCAAAGATATAGCCTTAATCTCATATTTCCTATTCTTTAAAGCATTTTTTGCATCCCTTCCCACTTCACTTTCCACATACCATTCTTAGGAAAACCATCATACGTACACATCAAAGCGACTGCCGAGAGTAAGCCACCATTCCCAGGCAGATAGAGACGCAAACGGCTGTCTTGATAATTGTGTCCGTTGGGCAAATAGGTGTTGGTGCGAATAGGCATCATCAAAGCATCCATAGCTTTATCGGGTAGATTGAGGCGTGTGGCGGTCATACATGTCATGGGGAAGTCCCAACCCCATGTGTCGTCCCAATGCCATATCTGCCATACTTTATCAAAAGTGGTTTGCATGATTTTTTTATCCAAAAGCGGCGTTTCGGGCAGCATTCCAAACGTGCCAAATACTGAGGGGTGGTCGGTCAAATAGTGGTCGTTGGTATAGCTATCTTGTGCGCTTTCGGTAGCGAGATATACACCCTCTTTAATAGGCAAAGGAGATAGTTTTTTAAGCACTTCGGCATATTTTTCATTTTGTTTTAAGCCTAAGCGTTGTCGCCATTTTTGCGCTATATCCAAAGCCCAATACCAATAGGTGAGTTCATACGTTGGGTTAAAAGTGCTTTCGGGTTTGAAACGTTCTTGGGCAGGAATAAGACCTTTGCCTAAGATATAGCGTTGTTTTAGGCTATCAAAATAGGCATATGAAGCCATAAAATCTGCCGTTTTAAACACCAAATCTTTATATTTTTGTAGGGTCTCTTTATTGTTATGGGCTTGATAGGCTTGTTCTGCAAAATAGATAAAATGCGGTTGTTGCCATATCAAAAATGCACCGACTGAGGAGGGGGCTTCTTTACCATCGGGGTCTGTCATTTTCTGCCAACGGATACCTGCAAAGCCTTGTCGTTGTGCAATCTTGGTAGCTTCGGGTTCAACTTTTTTGTACCAATCTAAGCTGCGTTCCATCAAGGCTACCCTACCCCATTGTGCAAAATGCACACCATGCCACCAGTGCATTTCAAGGTGCGGTTTGCCAAACCAAGAGTTATAAGTTAGTCCTGTTTCCTGCGGGGGCATAGTGCCTGTGCATTGTATTTTTGTCAGATATTGCGAGAGGATAATACGGCGTTCTAACTCTTTGGCGCGTGGGTCGGTGCTGCCTTCAAAATCTATGGCTGCGCCGCTTTGCCAGAAGGATTGCCATTGTTTTTGATTGTTTTTTGCTATTTTTTCAAAAGTATAAAACTCTGGAAGGAAGAACTTTGCATTGATGTGCGACTGAAACATAACATTTAGCTCAAAAACATCGCTCAATACTGAGGGGGTCACAACAAATTGATGCTTACTTTTTTCAGACAAAATACTCTTTCCGTCACTTGATTTTAAGGTAACAAAATAGCGGTCATTATCTAAAAAGTGTTCAATAGTAGTCCGATTTTTTGGATGAAATATTATGAATGACGTATGTTTATCCTCATTTTCCCAATTATTACCTTCATCTAAAAACTTATCAGTCGGATAAGGAAACCGCAGCCGTATTTTTATTTGACCTTTTTTTACGAGATTAGACTTTACTTTTACAGAAATAACATCATTCACTTGATGGCAAAAAGTCACTACATCCACCGCTTCGCCTTCGATTGTAAAATGAGATTTTAACTCCCCTGTCCACATATCCAGCGTTTGGTGAATGTCTTTTATATCTTCTAATTTTACAGGGCTGCCATCTTTTTTAGTCATATCAAAACCCAAATTACCGAGTTGCAAACGATGCGGATTTTGACGTAAATAATTGACGGCTAACCTATTGCGCTCTGTTGTATTGGCTTGTATGCCATAAGGCACTTTGCGCCCATGCGTATCATAATCTTTTAAACTTTCTTCAATACGATACCCCTCCCTATTTGGAAAGCTATGCCAACCCCATTCGGATTGCGTGCCTAATGGAATACCTTTAGCATATGCGTCAGGGAAAGTTTGCAAGCCCGTTATATCCGCCGTAAAACAAAATCTGCCATTGCCTAATGAGAGCGATGCTAAGGTGTCGGCTTTGGTCAAAACAACCGTGTGTCGTTGTACAACAGCTTTTCGGTTGATTTTGGATTGGCTGAACAGAGGGAGAGAAAGGAATATTATTGTAAAAAAAGGAAATGCATATTTCATAAAAAGGGATTTAAAATAACATTAGCAAAGCTGTCATTAGTAGGAGGTAAGTAGATGTACGATAATAGATATACGGACTGTAATGTGTTCATAATATAGTGATTATGAACACATTACAGTCCGTATATCGTACATCTATTATCGTACATCTACTTATAAATTCTGTTTGATAATTTAAGATAAAAATACTGAGGGGGGTATCAAGCCAAATGAAAA
>JAYVKQ010000062.1:0-4739 GCA_043768285.1 Saprospiraceae bacterium
GCCAGGTGACAAAATTGCGCTGATGATGCCCAATATCCTACAATACCCAATCGTGCTTTTTGGTGTAATGCGGGCAGGGCTTGTGATTGTGAATACAAATCCGCTTTACACAACCCATGAGATGAAGCACCAATTCAACGACAGTGGCGCAAAAGCTATTGTCGTTGTCGAAAATTTTGCCGCCAACCTACAAGAAGTCATGGCAGAAACGTCAATTAAAACCGTCATCGTGACGAGTATGGGCGAATTGGTGGGCGGCTTTAAAGGCTGGTTGATTAACTTCGTAGTACGCAGGGTAAAAAAATTAGTACCTAAGTTTGACATACCGAATACGGTTACAGTCAAACACGCAATCAAAGAAGGCTCAAAATTTACTATAAAACCTTTCCAATCCAAACCCGATGATGTTGTGGCTTTGCAATATACGGGTGGCACTACGGGCGTATCGAAAGGTGCGATGCTGACCAATCGGAACTTAATTGCCAATATGCTCCAAATGCGCGCGCAATGCGCTGTGGTATTGAAAGATGATGGCAGTGAGGTGGCTTTATGTCCACTGCCTTTGTACCATATATTTGCATTCACGGTCAATTGCATGGGTATGTTCAGCATGGGTGCTAAAAACGTATTGGTGCCCAACCCGCGTGATTTGCCTTCTGTAATTAAAGAAGTAAAAAAACACCGCCCATCGGCATTTATTGGCATCAATACCTTATTTAATGCACTACTCAACCATCCCGATTTTGTGGCACTTGACCATAGTAACCTAAAGTTCGGTCTCGGTGGTGGTATGGCGATGCAAAAAGCGGTATCCGAAAAGTGGACAGCCGTAACGGGCAAGCCCCTTGCAGAAGGTTTTGGTATGACTGAAACATCGCCTTGTGCAAGTTGCAACCCACTTGACGGTTCTGGCAAATTGGGGTCAATCGGTATGCCTTTGCCCTCAACCGATATGCGTATCGTGAACGATAATGGCGAACCATTAGCAATGGGCGAAACGGGCGAAATTCAAGTGAAAGGTCCGCAAGTGATGAAAGGCTACTACAACCGCCCCGATGCTACGGCGGAGGTCATCAAAGACGGTTGGATGAATACGGGCGATATTGGCATCATGGACGAAGACGGCTATTTCAAAATCGTGGATAGAAAAAAAGATATGATTTTAGTATCGGGCTTCAACGTCTATCCAAACGAGGTTGAAGACATATTGATGATGCACCCTAAAATCTTAGAAGCCGCCGCAGTTGGCGTTAAAGATGACAAATCGGGCGAAATAGTGAAAATTGTGGTCGTCAAAAAAGACCAAAGCCTGACCGAAAACGAAATCCTTGAGCATTGCCGTGAATATTTAACCGCTTATAAAATTCCTAAAATTATTGAATTTAGAAAAGAATTGCCTAAAACGAATGTCGGGAAAATATTGCGACGGGAGTTGAGGGATAAATAATAAGACTCCAAAAGGCCCCCTCAAATACTGAGGGGGTCTTATTCTTTTGTAAAACTATAGTTAAGAATGGGTTAAACACCTTTATATATAGCACAAAATTATTTGAACCTCTGTTTATTTGTTATGGATTTGAGAATGGTTCCAAATCTGATTGTTCATAATTTTAAAAACTGATTTTAAATGAAAAGCACCATCGCAAAAGTATTTGCCTTCGCATTAATCTTAATATCCTTCAACGCCATCGCCCAAGTGCCTGAAAACACAACAACTACTCAATCTGGTCAATTACCAGATGTGCAAAGAACACCGAAAACCAAGCAATTGCCACAAACGGATATACCGCAAAACATACCTCAAGCAGAAATACCGCAAAATACGCCTAAAACCAAGCAACTGCCACAAGCTGACGTGCCACAAAACATACCTCAAGCAGATGTGCCACAAAGTACGCCACAACAAGGCGGAACAGCAAGTAATACCAATACACCTCCAAGCCGTAAAAAGCCACAAGGTAAAACCAATAAGTCGGCTGAAAGCAAAAAGGGGAAACACCAAGATAGTCATGCCGAACACAAAAAAGGTGAGACCAAGCAAGATAGAGGCAAACACACCGGCGAAACACAAGGCAGAAGCGGACAAAAAGGCAAAGGGCATGACCATGATAGCAAACACGAAGATGGTAGTGCCAAAAACAAAGCTCCAAAAGCTACTGAAGGCAATGCACAGCCTACCGAGCGTAAAAAAGTGCCTTCTAAAGGTAAGACGAAAGATAAAAAGGATAAAAAGAAGGACGAAAAGGAAGAAGGTCATAATGATTAATTAGTAGCCAATAGGCAATAGCGGTCATTGCCTCCATCCCGAATTTTCAACAACAGGAAATTCGGGATTTTTCTTGTAAGTGTGCAACGGAACGCTGTTCCGTTGAGCGAAATTTCCTACAACGGAACAGCGTTCCGTTGCACTTCCTCTAAAAATACTCAAAAACCTATTTTTTTTCTACACAACTTATTCCGTTGCAATAAATTTTCTTTATCATTGCTTTGCTTTTCTAAAAAAGCCCCCCCTCAGTATTTTTTGCCCAAAATCCCCTCATTTTCCGACTTTTTGAACAATGCCATTATGGACAACCGCTTACAATCTTTGGATATATTTAGAGGCATCACAATTGCCTTTATGATTATTGTCAATACCCCTGGCGATTGGTCAATCGCTTACGATATGCTCGAACACGCCAAATGGCATGGGTTTACGCCTACTGATTTGGTGTTTCCGTCCTTCGTATTCATAACAGGGGTATCATCATGGTTTTCTTTTCAAAAATACAACCATACGCTATCGGCAACATTATTTGGAAAAATTTGGAAACGCACGGCTATATTGTTCCTACTTGGTGTTATGCTTTACGCTTTTCCGTTTTATAACAAACCCATCGGCAATTGGCGCATATTGGGCGTTTTGCAGCGTATCGCCTTATGTTATGGCATCGGTACAACGCTGTGTTTGCTCTTGAATAAAAAACAGATATGGGGATTTAGCGCACTCCTTTTACTCGGCTATTGGGCAATATTGACCCAATTTGGCGATTTAAGCCTTGAAAACAATGCTGTGCGTACCCTCGATTTATGGCTATTCGGCGATGGTCATCTCTATCACGGTGAAGGTATTGGCTTCGACCCCGAAGGCTTGTTGAGTACCCTACCCTCTTTGGTGACGTTTTTTATTGGCTATTTGGTAGGTCAATATATCGGACAGGCACAAGACAAAAAAGCTGTTGTGCGTCAATTATTAATCGCCTCTATTGCCTTAATTGCCACAGCAGAATTGTGGCATTTAGTTTTTCCCATCAATAAAAAACTCTGGACGAGCAGTTATGTGCTGTTGGCAGGTGGTCTTTCGATGTTAATTTTTACGTGGGTTTATCAAATTGCCGATATAAAAGGGCAAACGAATTGGGGCAAATTTTTTACTATATTGGGTACAAATGCCATATTAGCTTACCTCGTTTCTGAATATTTGGTTATCATATTAAGTGAATTTGTAAAAATACCCGAAGCACAAGATATTGTCATCAACGGGCACGAAGCCAGCTATCGTTATTTGTTTACGATGTGGCTCGGGCGCAACGATTTTTCTTCCTTCATATTTGCTATTTGTTATATGCTCGTTTGTTGGGCAGTGGTCTATGTCTTTTACAAACGTAAAATCTTTTTAAAAGTGTAAATTTATCTGTGCCCCTGTTCTATAACTTGTGCATTAAACACAAGCCTCATTATGAAACTACGTTTCAAGGAGAAATAACAGGAATGGTACTATTATAAACATTTTGACCCTATCGGGTCATTAAAACTTGTACAAATCTAATGACCCGATAGGGTCAAAATGTTTATAATAGTACCATTCCTCCACTTTTCTGATAGTCACGTTACATGCGAGCGTTAATCGATAATAATAACTTTCCAAAAGTTTCGAACTTTTGGAAAGTTTTGCACGAATAAATATTACTAATCTACGCTCGTATGTATAGTGACTTAATGTATCAAAAACATGTGTATAGTGCATGAATTCAATAATAGTACGCGAATATTCTCTAATTTATGTTAAACATTCAATCCAAACTACCCAACGTAGGCACGACCATATTCACCATCATGTCTGCCCTTGCCGAAAAGCACGGGGCAATCAATTTGTCGCAAGGGTTTCCGAACTTCAACAGCCCCGCCGCCTTATTGCGTTTGGTCTCCAAATATATGAAAAAGGGCATGAACCAATACGCACCTATGGCAGGGGCAATGGTTTTGAGGGAGCAATTGGCTTCAAAAATTCAAGATTTGTATGGTCTTTCGGTTAATCCGAATACCGAAATTACGATAACAGCAGGCGGTACGCAAGGGTTATTCACAGCTATTGCCGCCTTTATCAATGCGGGCGATGAAGTAATTTTGATAGAACCTGCCTATGATTCTTACGCGCCGAGCGTAGAATTATTTGGCGGAAAAGTTATCTCTTACAACCTTATACCACCTTCATCTGAAAAACCTTTTTATGATATTGATTGGGTTGATTTCAAAAAATATATCACACCCAAAACGCGCATGATTGTCATCAACACACCCCACAATCCTACGGGTAAAATATTGAAAGCCAATGATTTAGAACAATTAGAGAAAATTACTGAGGGGTCTAATATTATCATATTGAGTGATGAGGTATATGAGCATTTGATATACGACAAGCAAGAACACCAAAGCGTTTTGCGCTTTCCAAATTTGTATAATCGTAGTATCGCCTCCTA
>JAYVKQ010000063.1:0-28609 GCA_043768285.1 Saprospiraceae bacterium
CCTTCTGCAAACTCGCAAAAAGTTCACGCGCAAAAAAAAGCGTTACAAAATTATCAAAGCAGTTTAGCCAGCAAAACAGCTATGCACATTGCTTGGCAATTTGCAAACCAAATGGTACAAGAGTTGAATGCATTCTTAACCGACAAGGAATTAGTTGAAGCGGGTAATGACCAACTAAATTTTAAAATCATAGAAGGAGTGGAGGTTCATGTATGTGTATGAAGTTTTTAATACTTATTGCTGTTTCGCTATTGTTGATAGCAATATCTGTAGTGTCAATCGCCATTGCGCATATTAGCAATTCCTATGATTTTTACAAAATTTTATCATTGATAACTATATTTATAAGTAATTTCAATATCTACTTTTCTTGGATAGCTTACAAGAAAGCCAAATTGCGGCGCGAGAAGGAATATCTTGAATTTTTTGATATGCCTTTTCATACTGACCGCTTTGTTCGTGATATTAGAAATTGGAATTTGCTACAGCTTATGGAAACTTTGCGATTATCATCCACTCATCCCACTTCGTTAGAAATTATGAAAGCATTGGAGTTGATAGCGCGCTGGGCTATTCCGCAAAATCGCGAAATACAGCGTTTGTTTCGGGATTTTATAGATAATGTTTTTCACCTCAATAAGCCTGAAGTAGCCAATCGCCTGTACAAGTACGCGCAAACTATCAAAGTCCGATACGACCACATACATATAGCATTGAAATTTGGTTACGAGCCTCAAAATTCTGTTCTTAATTTACAATCATAAACCCACAGCGCGGGGTTCGCTTCGCGCTTATTTTTTAACTTTTGATTTATTGCCAAAATGAATAAAACAACCATTTTTATAGATTTTCTTGCGGCTGAAATAGCCTATTTGGAAAATAACTATCCAGATGCAAAATGATATTGCTGTTCAATATTCTAACCCAAAAAATAAATCAATTATAAAACTAATCCTAACAAAATGCTAAATTTTTTCAATACAAAAAACAAGCCTACATTTAGAGCAGTGCCGATACCAACTATTATTGTAGCTAATCCGCACGCCGAACAAAGCAATGAAGTTATACAAACGGTTATTAAAACTTGTTTATGGCTATCCACTTCCAGCGGTACTTTTTGTTTGGGGGCTATTATTTTCAATTTGTTGTCCGAATGGATACCACTTTATTTTTTAGACGAAAGCAACTCTTTTTCTTATTATGGATATAATGCTTTTTGTTATTTGGTCGGGCTAAAAATTTGCCATGTTATAGATTTTTACGGTATTGATATTTTTACCAAATTTGCAGCGTTTGAGGTTGCTTTATTGGTAAGCGGCAGTTCTAAATTTAACGCGTGGCGGCAAATTGCCATGTTATTTTGGTCTATAATTGCTGCCGCTTTTATTGCTGCATCTTTGGCTTTGTCTTGGTACGGTAGCGAGATTGTAACTGCTATAACAGGCAAGCAAGATAATAAAGTTATTAAAATGATAGACGACGCCACAAGGGGGGTTGATGAAAAAGAATACAGCCTACAGAAAAAAGCAGTTGATGATATTGTAATTCGCAAAGATGCAGCTATTAACCAAATGGGCAATAAAGAAATGCGCGATTTGGCTAAAAGTGGTAATAGTTGGGCAATAAGCGAATTGGCTGCTGAAAAATTCCGTACGTCAGCTAAATTTGATAAAGAGTTGGCAAAGGCTAACGAAGCTTTAGCAGCAGCCGTGAAAGCTGCCAACGAAACTAATACACAGGTAAAAGATTTAAAGCTGGCTGTAGCTAAAGACGAAATAGAAGCTACCAAAACTAAAGCCCGCGCCTTTGGGTTGGTTGGAGTGATATTCGGAGTGGCTCCGCTTATCGTTGCTGTCATACTATTGATAATTGCCGAAATGGAAAATGTAGTGGCTGAAGTTTTGGCACAAAAGAAACGCGCGAAAGAGGGCGCAGACGTGGGAAAGTAGAATCGGGGTATTTCGCCCCCAACACAAGCCACTCAACGCGCTCAACCCTATCGAAACAAGGCGGAGAAAAAGCCCGTAAAATCCAGCAATCCAACAAGCATTTAGTTAAAAATCCAACAAAAAAACGTATAATGAGCCGAATAACCCAACAAACAGGTGCAAGCGTCCAACAATTGGACAAACAAAAATCGTATTTATATGAAAATAACCAACAATTTTCTCAAAATATCCGACAAAATCAGGAGCAAAGCGACCCTAAGGACGAATTTAATCCTTTATTTCCCAATTTTAACCTGCCGAAACAGCCAAATATCCAACAAAATACAACACCCCTAATTGATGAAGATTTGTTGGACGTTGGCGAGCCAATAGTAAAAGTCTCTACCCAAGTGGTGGATATTGCCCAGCCTTTATCGAAAATTGAACGATTGATGGCGGAATTAAAGCAAGTTCAAAATGAACTCGCCAGTGCTAATACTTCTTTGGGTAACAAATCTACAGGGCTTATCGGGACTCGCAACAATGTACAAACTCAAAGGAATAGAGCGGAAAAAACTTTATCGCAAGCGCAAGGCATAGAAGCTCAATTGAAAGCACAAAAAACGTTTATCAGATACGAAAACGAGCTAAAAGATGTTTTACCTAAAATAACAGCGCAAAATGCAATTATAAACGATTTAAAGGGCAAAGAAAAGCAATTGCAGCTAAAACTACAAACTATTGAAACGCCATTTGAGATAAAGGAGGTATATCATGGGTAAGGTTGCTTTTATAGTGGTTGTGGTTGTGGTTGGCTGTTTTGAGGCAGCAATAGGCGGCTTTTTTGGGGTGGTTGGGCTAATTTATTTTTTGATGTTCTACAAACCTATTGTTACATTGCCTATTGATCAATCCCAAAATAAAGATGTTCGGGATAAGGTAAGGGAAAATTAAGCCCAAATCTATGTTAGATGTCATACCTTTGTTTTTTGTCTTTATTGCGTCCGCTCTTGTAATCTTTCCCCCGCTTAATGTTTTGTATTGTTGGCAGTTTCCTCCCAAACAAAAGGCTAAAAAACGAATAGACAAGCGAGGCAAAAATGCAAAACACGCACATAAAAAACCGAATTTTAGAAACCCAAAATCAAATAAAGAATGGAGTTGTTAGATAAATTTTTAGCCTTTTTTACCCGCGAATTGTTGGCTGCTATGGCTATTGGTGGTGGACTTATTTTGGCTGTGCCTTATGTTTATTATAAACTATTTTTAAAGCCAAAAATAGAAGCAGGCAATCAAAAGCAAAAAGCACAACCATTGGTAGATGGGAAAATTTACAGAAAGTCAAAAAAGCCATAATTTTTAAATTGTTTTTTATAGGGGAGTACTTTATATACTGCCGCGTTGTGAAACGTTGCAGTATTTTTATAATAAATTAACCGAATATTCTATACTTATAATCTCACAAAATCCGTTAAAATGCAGCTAAACATTATTCGCAATATCAATTTTTTAGATAACATTTTACCAAATAAATGCGCAAGTTTAATTATAACCGACCCGCCATATTTTGAGGTAAAAGGCAAATTTGACTTTATATGGGCAAACCGAGAGGATTATCTCGCTTACGTGGAACTTTGGGCGAAAGAGTTCAAAAGGCTGTTAGTTGATAATGGCACTTTGTTTTGGTGGCTGTTGCTCAATTGTTTTATAAATTTTTTAACTATTCGCGCCAACCAAAAAACAGAACAGTAATTGCCTGTTGCTTGTTAAAAAACAACCAAAACCTAAATTGGTAAAAAAATCAAGGATAAAAAATGAAAAAGCAAACAATAACAATTCCATACGAAGAAATTGTAGAAAAAGGAGAAAAGGAAAAAAAAGTAGTTAGTTTGATAGATGCCGATATCTTAGAAGAAATAGAAAACGGCGCAAAATTATTTACGGGTTCTTCGGGGGTTCGTGATAAAAAAAGATTATTTTGTCTTTCGTTGGCGGCTGGCAATAGTGCTTTTATCGCAGCCAGACATACTGGTAAAGATTGGCACAATTTATTATACGGCGAAAGAAAAAAAGATGAAGTTTTTGCAGAATTGTGGAAAAGAGCCGAGTTTGCTTTCAATGAAACTGTAAAAGATATAGTTGAAAAAGTAGAATTAGAAAAAGCTAACGAACACGATGCTCGCGCTTCTACTCTATGGGATATGTGGCTAAATAATATGGAAAACAAAGAACTTCTTGGGGAAGCCCGCAAGTTTTTTGAGGCTGCATCTAAAATAAGAGTTTCAATTGCTCAACTAATTTTAAAAAGAAAACAAGCTGAACAGCCAATAATTCCTAACACAGTAGTAATTAACCAACAGCAAAATTTTACACAAGAAGTTATTCAAAATGCTACCGATGAGCAACTGGAAGCGATAATAAAAATATTCGCAAAAGTAAATGCAAATCAAATAACAGTCAAATAAAAAAAGCCCAACTCTTTATGAAGTGGGCTTTTTTTATTGATAGAAACTATCAATATCAATATAACCAATTTTTGGTTTTTGATAATTTGACTTTTTATGTAAAAACAAAAATAGATAACCGCAAGCGTCTAACGCGTGGTCGCTTTGATTCGGAGGTATCCTTTCAGTAGCGTTGCCTTTTGCGTCTTCCAAATAATGATAATCGTTAATTTCAGATATTAAAAAACGGCTACTATTAACAATTTTTATATTGCAATTATCTCTCATAAGGGCAACGCGAACCTCTATTTTGGGTTTCACTGCTGGGGTAATATTGGATAATCCTCTCCGCTTTAATTCATTGATAAAAGCTGGATTTGCGCTATCGCAAATAATTATTTCACGTTGAAGCCCTAATTTTAGCATAGACTTTGCCAAATCGTCAATGCTTATATTTTCGTAAATAATTTCTTTTAGGTATAAATTTTTGCCTATTAATTTGCCTGCTACCAATGCACTTGGACTTTCACCGCCATATCCCAAGTCTAAACCGTAAAATGTGCTTCCCTGCGCTTGTTCAAAATCTTTGTCATTGATAATCATATACTCTGGATAACATAGGCTATTGACCCAAGGTCTGGGGTCTTGCTGGTAAAGACTTTGAAAAATTCGTCCATTTTCAGATTTTGATAATAGTAATTTTTGCAAGTTGTGTCTCATAGGCCAAAGAGGTTCGCCGATTTGTCTCGGGTCATTAGCATCGTTACTATTTTCTTTTATAGCTGGAAAACTAACGACCTCCCATTGCTGGGAATTTTCACTTGATAGCAAACGTCCCGCTAAATCGTCTTGATGCCAACGTGTCATAATTATTAAAACTTGGCTATCGTTATGCAAACGAGTTGAAAAAGCGGCGTTGTACCATTCCCATTGATTTTCGCGTAAAGTAGGGCTTGCAGCATCGGCCGCACCCTTCACTGGGTCGTCAATAATACCAATATCGCAACTATTACCAGTTATTCCACCGCCAACTCCTGCATTCATATAACTACCTTGATACTCCAAGATTTCAAACAAACTACTTGTTTTGACCCTTGCACCTTTGCTTAAATTGACTAAATTTTTTTGATTTAATTTAGTTTTTGGAAAAACTTTTGAGTATTCTTCGCTTTCAATTAACCTTTGAATGCTTCTGTTGAATTTTTTAGACAAATCAGATGTATAGGAACAGCCAATAATTTTAAAATTAGGGTTAATTCCAAGCATATAAGCGGGTAAAAGGCGGCTTGTTAGTTCGCTTTTACCGTGTTGAGGAGGCATAAAAACCATCATTTTTTTAATTTTTCCTGTTGCAAACAACTGTAATCTTTGAATTAAAAAATTGTGATGCCAATTAAAGATATAATTAGGATTTATAAATTTTATAAAATCGCCAAAATAAGCTCTTGCTTTAATTATTATTCGGTTTTCTAATTCTTTTTCAGCCATTTGAGCCATTTTATCCAATAAATTTGAATTAGATTTAATTACTGATAAAACTTGCTCTCGGTTGTCCATATATTTTGATGATTTGCTGTTTAAATTAAACTTTTTTACTCAAAGAACGAACAATTTTATAAACTGCTCTTTCGTCTTTGAATTTACAAATAGCTTGTATTTGTTGCCGAGTGTAACTTTCTGTTTTTTTGCAATAACAAACTGCACCGTTTAGGTTGTTTTCCCACAAAGCAAAAGCTAAACGTTTTCTTATTTGGTCGTAAGTTAAAATTTTAGCTAGTGCTGGGTCAAACTCTACAGCAAATTCAGTGTTTTCACATAACAATATCCAGTATTTTTCTTTTAATTGTTTGGAGTTTAACTTTTGAATTTCAGCTATTAAAGTTTCAATTTGTGGTTTGTTTTTTAAGATAGCAAGAGGTTTGCTACCTTTTGGGGATTTGCTTTTTTTTTGCACAATTATAAGCTTTTTTGAGAAGATTGAGTAATTTTTTTTGCGCCCTCTGTTATAGTTTCTTTGGGGTCGTTGATAACTTTTATTTTGTTTATAGCTAATTGAGCATTGAAATTTGCCGCTTCTAATACTTTTTGAAATAAAATTGCTTGGTTGTTTTGCAACTGCTGGGATTGAATAAATTGATTTGATACGGGAACTATACCGCCGTTTTGAAATTTATGAATTCCGCTAAAACTTGGTAAAATTCCTCCTTTGGCGAAAGATGCGCCGCCGCCCGCTTCGTTGATTATTGATAATAAACCTGAGTATTTTTGAGCAGAATTTTTATTTATAATAATTTCTTTTCCCTCTAATTCTACCAGTTTGCCTGCAACTTTTGCTTTTACGCCTCCGTTTTTATGGCTTTTGCCCTGAATTATGCCGCCGTTTTTCGGTATATTACCTCCTATGGTATTTCCTTGTCCCAAAATGCCGCCTTTCTCAAACTCTTGGGATTGGATTTTATCTATTTGAGCCGCCGTAGTAGCTACTGCACCAGCTATTCTAAAAGCCGTAAAAATTCCTGTCGGGTCGGGTGTTGTGGCTAATATATTTGTAATAGCGAGCGCGCCGTTGATAAGTGCCTGCGTTGTATCTAACTTTTTCTTTCTTTTAAAAGCTGCTTTTTCTATGGCTTGCAATTGATTATCTTTTTCTTTTTCGGCGGCTGTTATTAGTGCTTGGTTACCGTTTGCTAATTGTATCTCTCTATTATATTGAGCTTCTATAGCTTGAGTTCTTCTATTATTGGAAGCTAAAAATAAATCCTCGCCGATTTGCGTAACAGTTCCAAAAGCGGAATTTAAATTTTGAAAATTTTGAGCAAATTGGTCAATAGATGCTTGGCGTTCGGCTCTTATTTCTGCCTGCAATTGCCGTTGAATTTCTAACTCTTGCGCGGCAGCGTTTTGAATTTGCGCTTGTTCTTTGCTGGCAAATTCAGTATTTATAGCTGCAATTTCTTGCGCCGCAATTTGGGCGTTGGCTACTTTTTGAGCTTCTGCATTAGTGTTGATTTGATTTATTGCGTCTGCTGCTTGCTGCTCTGTAATAATTTCTTGTTTAGCTTGCGCCTGTATATCAGATATACTTTGTAGCCGTCTTTGTTCTGATGCCCTTTGCTGTTGGTCGGCTTGCAATTGCAAACTTATTGTTCTTTGGTCTAAAGCCTGTTTTTCTAAATTTGTTAATTCTGATTGGTTTTGTCTTTCTATGTCTAATTTTGCAATGGCTAATCCTCTTTCTATTTGGCCAATAGTATTTGAGTATTCTTTTTCAGTAATTATATTGGCTTCTTTTTGTATAGCCAAAATTTGAGCAATTTTTTGATATTCAGCTTCGGCATCTTTTATTCTAATTTCTCCTAATTTTCTTTGAGCTTCTATTTCATTGTTGGTAATTTCTTGTCTCAATTCTTGTTCTTGTATGATACGAGCGAGTGCTTCGTTGTCTATGTTTCGCAAAGTTTCACTAATTAGCTGCTCTCTATTTACTTTTAGTGCATCTAATTGCTCAACTCTTTTGCGTTGTATTTGTGTAGTTTGCGCTTTTATTTCGGCTTCAACAATTTCTTGCTGTTGACTTGATGCTTCTTTTATTTCTGCTTGGGAAGAAAAGCCCAAAGATTTGCCCAAATTGGGGTTTTTAGCCAGTAAGGTTGCTTTTTGTTTTAATACTTCTTGCGCGGCTTCATTAGCTTCCGTAAGTGTTTTTTTTACGGCTTCAACCTGCGCCTCCGAACGGGACTCAATTTCTGCACTTTGTCTTTGAAAATCATTGCGAATAAAACTAATACTTTCGTCAGAACGTTGTTTTTGTAGGTCGCTAATTGTTTGGTCAAACTGTTTGCGGCTATCAATTTGTTGATTATTTAAATCATCAACTTGTTTTAATAAATCATCAGCGGCCTGTTTTCTTGCTTCTTTTGCTTTTTCTGCTGCTTCCAGTTGGCTTTTTAGCTGTTCTTCAGAAAGCTCTTTATTTTTCTTTTTAACCTGCAAACCATTTTCTTTGGCTAATTTATCAGCGGCATCAGTTCCGTTTTTTAGAGCATTAGCGTATGTTTTAATATCAAAAAAAGATTCTTTGCTATCAAAAATACTGTTTATTGTTGCATCTAACCCTGCATTTTTTATAGCGTCTTGGGTTTCTTGATTTAATTCTTTAAGTCCTTCGCCGTATCTATCAACAAGAGCATCGCTCATCTTTTGCCCGACTTCTGCTGCTTGTGCTGCTGCCGCCGCCGTTGCTGCGTCATCTATCAAACCAAAAGAAATTACGCTACCAACATCTCTAAAAAAACCGCCAACAGCATCAATCGCGCTACCAATTAGCTCGGGTACTTTTTCAAAAAAACCAATTACACTATCTACCGCGCTACCAATAAATTCAAAAGCTGCTCTTATATTTGGGCTATCATTTACAAAATCTACAAATTTTTGTACTAAACCAGCTAAAATACTGGATACTTTTGATATAATAGTACCAATTATTTTAACTGGCAAAGATAAAATTTTTAGAACTTTACCAAAACTAAATGCGCCGCCAGTTGCTTTGTTGAATATACCAC
Organism: Saprospiraceae bacterium; assembly: GCA_043768285.1. GTDB lineage: Bacteria > Bacteroidota > Bacteroidia > Chitinophagales > Saprospiraceae > JAAFJT01. The sequence goes on from JAYVKQ010000063.1 coordinate 8,935, forward strand.
CAACGCTAAAAATAGTCTTACCAAAAGTAATGAAACCATTTATTAGTGGTTTTATTGCATCATATACAGTAATTAAAGCTGTCAAAAGACCAGTTTTTATATCTGTAACTAATGTTCCTGTACTTATTCCTGTTTCGTTAAAACGGTCAGAAAGTTCCCTTTGAACATTGACCAAAGCTTCGCTGCTATCCAATTGATTTTTAACAGTTTTATCAAGAATGCCTCCCGCTTGTGCCGTTGCTATGTAACCATTTTTAACTTTTTCAAGGGCTTCGGGGAAACTAACGCCGAGTCCGTCTTGAACTTGTTTAACTTGTTCTAAAATAGCATCTTCATTTTCGCCAAATGCCATTGATAGTGTGCGAATTCCGTCCGCCAATTTTTTACTTTCTTCCGTTCCAGCCCCCGATAATCTTTGCACTTCGGCGGTAGTTTTATTGATGCCCGCCGTCAATTCCTCCAACGCCTGAACGCCTTTAAAAACCAGCCCGCCAGCGGCAAAAACTCCGAACGCAGCAATACCAACGGGTCCCAAACCGCCAAGTATATTCTGTAAATCTATTGCGCCGCCAGCCAAATCAGCTATACCACCAAGACCAGCTAATTTGCCAGCTTTTCGTATTTTACGCCCGCTTGATTTTCCGTTGCTAGTTCCAGTATATAAATTTTCTGCATCAGTTCCATTTTTTAGGGCTTTACCTAAATTATCCGCCGCTTTTTCATTTTGTTTGATTTGAGTTTCCAAAAGACCGAGTTCCCTAATTAGTTCGCGGGTGTTTGTAGTTGGTTTTGGGTCTTCCAATTCAGCATTTAGCTGTTTTTGTTTTAAAATCAAATTTTCTGTATTTTCGTTAATTTCTTTTAACTTTCCTTTTATTGCTTTTTCGTTTCCTATACGTTTAAAAGCATCTATTACGGATTGTTCATAGTTTCCAACGTTACGGGAAAAAACACCTATACCAGCATCTAAACCTTTAAGTTCAGTATCCAGTTCGTTGATTTCTTTTTGCAAATTTTGCCCTATGTTGCCATTTCTTGCGTCATCGGATAAGCCTTTGAATTGCTTGCGTAATAATTTTAATTTAGCATCAACGGCATCATAACTACCAGACGCGCTTCCAACGGCTGCAAAAGCCTGTGCTTGCAAGTTAAGCTCTTTGTTCGCAGCTTTTTGTTCAACTTTTAAAGCTGCTTGCTGTGATTTCAACTCGGCTATTTTTTGATTAAATTTAGCTAATTCGGTTGTGTCAAAAGGCTTTTTTTTTGCTTTTTCCAACTCTTTGAGTTCAGCCGTTATTGTGTCTAATTCAGTAGCTATTTTTGCTACTTTATCAATAGTTTCTTTTGTGCCTTTGATGTTTATCCTAAGCCCAATAATTTGTTCTTTTGCCATAGTTTATTTTGGTTAAATTTCCATAAAAATATCAAAGCCCATAGATAACTGGGGGTAATCCGCGTTAGCTATTATTTCATAGCTTGTTACATTGTTATTTATTTTTACCGAATCAGTTATCAATTCAATATCTGCTAAATCGCTTTCCTGTGGGTTTAAATTTTCTATTTTTTTAACCCAGCACACTATATCCCCTGTTTTTAGCTTCAATTTTACCGCTTTGCGCAAATAATTATCTAAAAAATCAATAAAACGCTGCCTTGCTCGCAATCTTATAGTTACGTCTTGGTTTACTATTGATAAAAATTTTTGATGAAAACGATTGATTAAACCCGATATTTTTCCGTATAGCGCGTTTTGATAGCTTACATCTGAATAAGACAGTATAAAAGGTACTAATGTTTGTAATTCTTGAAAATAATCTACATTGTCGGGAAATAATTGTCCCATAAATGGCAATTTATACAAGGTTTTCAATACTGTTCCGCTATTTGCTAATGGGTCGGTTTCTATAGAATATCTATATAAACCTAAATAATTTGTATCTGAAAAGTCTAACAATCCATAGTATTGAGCAATGGTAGGGGTAAATGTGTAATCGGGTGGGTCTTGCACATTTGCGGGAGGTATAATATCGGCATCGGCTATAAATTCCAACTCTTTTATTATAGGCGCAAATAAAGGCCATACAGCAGGGTATTTGTATAATGGGTTGCTAGCATTTTCAAAACTCACATTTATAATAGGCGCAAAAAATGGGTTTCTACTTTGTTTGAGTACTGGATTTTTTTCTGCGCTCCGCATTATAATTTTTGCGCCGTACAAAGGTGCAGCCTCTTCCGAAAATTGTTCAATATAACGCTCATATGCAGCATTATCGCCAGTTTTGTAACCAAACTCAAAACCATCTCCGCTATTCTTTTCTTGTAGCAATTCAACGCTTGTAATATCATAATCCAAAGTATCCAGACTAAAAGAATAGTCTTCATAATAGCCGAATTTTGGCTCGGACAATGTAACAGGCTTAGCAACATCTTGGACGTTTGAAACAAATCTTGGGTCAAAAAATACTGTTTTTTTGGCCGCATTAACGCAGAATATCAAACCGTATATGTGCTGCATACCGCGCAAAAATTCTTTTACGGGTTGGGCGTGCAAACAACTTGATACTTTTAAATCAGCTCCAAAAGCAAAACGCTTATTCATTGTGGCTTTATAGTAACTACCCGCGCCTACTGTTATAGGTATTAAACTGCCGTTTTGATATATTCTGACAATCAAATTTGTTTCGCCCCTTTGCGGGTGGAATACCAAAGGCTTTTCACTTCTCCAAACTTCGCCACTTTGTCCATTGATAACGGGAACGCTTTGCGCTACCATAGTACTGGCGACAGAAAAACCATTGACAAAATTTTGAATAATTATATCGTATGTGTGAGCTGTGCTAGAACTATAAATAGCTATTTCAAAATCAAACCAAGCCGAAGCGTCTGTGCCGTTCGGTATGCCGTTGCCAACTCCTGGCGGGTTTGTGGTAAAAAAACCGCCCGCGTTCAGATTGTATGGGTCTGTAACATCGTTGGTAAAAAATACAATAGAACCATCTAAAAGTGGCGTATTTGTCAATAAATTAGCTTCAACTTTATAAAATTGGTAGTCGTCAGCTCTTTCCCAATCATTATTTACCCCAAATGGATAAAGTAAATTTTTGAATTGCGTATCATTTTCATATAAGTTAGATATTATTTTGTATCCCAACTTTTTTATAAATATAGCCTCAAATATGCGGAAAATACGCACCGAAGGGCGCAAGCCGTTTTTATATCGGAAATCCGAACCAATAAATTCAATCCTTGCGTTATTTTGCGAGCCATAAACAGCTGGGGCAAATACTACGGGATAGGAATTTACATCGTTTAACGGCGTTTGGCTTGCTATTATATCTGCTCTAAGAGTTTGGCATTGACCTAAGTCTAATTCGTTTAAATTAAGACCCTCTAATTGTTGAAAAAGCATTTGTTCACCGCCCAAACATTGAATAGTAAAATTTTGCGATTGTTTTTGAACTAAATTTGCACTTAATACTTGCCCGTTGCCTACAAATACATCAATTCCTTTAAATGTTACGCGTAAATTAAAAATATCTTTTCTGAAAGAAAACCCCGTATTGCTGTATTGAAAAACTTGTTGATTTTTTTGTGTGGCTGGTAAGTTTATGGTTTGGTTAAATACGTTACCGAATTGCTGCCCCTGTGTGCTGCTGTTTAGGTCGTCCCAAGTGTCTAATTCTTTTGATAGAGAAAAAGGAATTTGATTACTATCAACATCTATTTCATCTAATCCTATAAAAACAGATATATTCATAAAGAAAAATTAATTAGTTTGGGATAAATCCAAGTTAGCAAAATCAACGGTTAAATTTATCTCATTCACGGAATTTTTTTGCTCGTAAGATATACTATCTTTGCGAATTGTAACGGCATTGATAACAAAAGAATTTCTGAAAATTAAAAAAACTAATGGCGAGTTTATTAGCTCTTGTAGTTGTACAAATTCAGGCTCATTCTCCGTGTGAGTTTTTTGCATCCTAATACTCCGTTGAGCGTAACTATTTAAAACAGTATTACCGCGTAAATTAGGCTGTATAAAACCACTAAAATTAGCTGTATAATTTGTTTGTGTTGGCTCGTAATCGTACCCTATATTTTCAAATTCTATCCACTCATCACAGCCCCAAGTGTTTAAAAATAAAAGTTTTTCACCAATGCAATTATTGTTTTCTACAAAAACGGTAGCAGTTTCGGTTATGCTGATTTGGTTGTTTAAAGGTTTTGTATAGTCATCTATTACTTCAACCGTGTATCTCTTTACGCCAGCGTTTATTATTACTGGCGTACCTTGCCAGTGTATAGACATCGTATTATTTATATTTAATGCACCAATAAGAATTCGGCGAACGCGTTGTACTAACTCAAAACCTTGGTCAAGTTTGATATACCCTAATTGCAATTGAACCCCAGCGCCATTATAAGTTATAATCCTTAAACCTTCTTTTTTGTTACCAATTGAGTAGTAGCAAAGGCTTATATGTTCATTCAGCCGCGTAATCCTGACTACTTTTCCTGCTGCATTTCTATAATTTGTTAGCCAGTCGGTCGGGAAAACGCTTATTTGGGTTGTCAAATCCACACGGTCTCGGTCTCTCATAGTTGCGTTTATAGCCTTTTGATTATTTGAAGATATTGTATCGCCTATACCAAAATACCCGCCGTTGATAGAATCAGCTACATAAGTTTCTAATTCAATAGTAAAGTCGCAGCGTTGCAAAAACATCGGTGTAGCCGAATTCGGGGGGGGTAAAAAAGAATTCACGTTGCCATTACCGTAGGCAGTAAAAGTTAGAGAGTTAAGAAAATAATTTTCAATAAAACCCTGTATATTTATGTCGAAATAATAATCAAAACCGTCAAAATAACTGTGGGATACAAAAACCTGTTTAATCGCTTGCGAGTTTACCAGCACAGTTAAATTTAGTTTTATTGGGTCTAAACTAAAATTTGAAGAAGCCGCTTTTACTCGGTAAATTAAGGGTTGATACGCCCTAACAATTGGCTCGCCGTTACTCGGTTCGGATAAAATAGTAATAGCCATATTAAGATGATTTTTGAATGTTAGAAATAACAGTATCAAGAGATGAGCTAACGGTTTGGGCTAAATTTTTGCCTATCAGTTTATTGATTTTATCGCGGTTTTGAGTTATAACAAAATTTTGAAAACCAAGCCTCCGACCATTTTTGGCAAATTTATAACTATTTTTTGTAGGCATACCCTCTTTTTTGTGTTTTTTAGCAATAGCAAAAGCAAAACCTTTAATACTTTTTTCATCTTGTTCTAAACCTTTTTGTTTAATCCAAGCCATTAAAGCAGAAATATATTTGCTAAAATCACCCTTTTTGCTGCCGCCAAATGGTATTCTTTGTGGTGAAACTCCATTTTCTATTATTAAGCCATAGTCTAAATAACTAACAGCAAGGCTTAATTCGTTAATAAAAAATTCTACTTCGTATTGAATAGATTGTATTAAAGAACCAGTAGCTTTATGGCCTTGTTGAGTTAATTCTTTTTGCAGCTCATCAACTAAATAATTGCCCAAAACAGTTAAATTTTTTTTTAATTGTTCGGCTAAAATCAATTCGTTCATTTTTTTAATTATTTTAATCGCAGCAAGTTTTTTGACTGATTTGAACAAATTGAGTATTGTAATTTTCAATTGGTTGGGCGCAAGGAATTTGAAATTGTATATCAAAATTGATAACATAAGCTATTAATTTACGCGAAGTTTCGTCCTCTGATTGTTGCGACTTTGCTTTGTCAAGCAAACCATTTGTATAGTTTCGGGCAAAATTTAATGTATCCCAATTATCAATTACCCCCAAAGATTTAAGACGCAAAAGTTCTTTTTGAGCTATCCATTTGCTAAAAACAGGATTTGATGAAAATGTGGCTGTTGCAAATACAAAATCATTTATTGATGCAGCCAAAATTTGGTATAAGTTAGCCAGTTTTTCTAACCCAATTTCTGAAAGTAAAAAATCACCGTTTGGAGGACTATTTGGCGGCAAATCGCGGCTTTGCGTGTTATCCATTATATTTAACATATAATTTACAGAACGCCCTTTTATAGAATAGTTTTCCGATAAAGGCACCAAAACGCACAAAGGATATTCGTAGGCGATTAAATTTGGGGACTGCTGGTTTGTGTTTTCGTTTATACGCGAATAAAAAACTCCACTATTCATATATCTGCGAGTTCTTCTCAAATTATCACTTTCTGGAAGTATGTAATAATCTCTTTCGTTAGTTAAAACAAAAGTATTTATTCTTTCACCCGCAATAGAATTACCAGCTTTGTCAATTTGCATAGGCATAGAACGAACAATATCGCAAATGATTTTATAAAAAACGAGCGGGGTAAATTGCATATTAATAAGTATTTATTGTTTTTATATTTTGGTGTGCCAAGTATAAAATAACGTCCCAGAACGGGCTTATCATTGCTGCATCGTAAGCATCAAATAACCATTTATTTTTTCCTTGATAAATTCCATTTTGAAAACGCCCGCTATTAGCCAATTCAAAACAGATTTCTAACCAACCAGATTTTTCCATTTTTATAGGCTCTTTTGCCTTAATTTGGGGATTGATTGCTGGTCTTGTAAATAACTGTTTGTATATTGGGTGCTGATTAAGTTGTTTAGAGAGATTGCTAAAAAAAAAACAACTTTTTGAGCTTCTTTTAGTGTTACACCAAAAAAAACTTTTTTTCTTTCTTTGAGGCGCGCCGCCCAATGAGACTGTTTATCTGGTGTCGGATTTTCAGTTTGATATAATTCCTTTGCAAATCTATCGCCAACATACTCAAAATTTTGAATTTTTTTGTGTTTTAAAGTAATTTCTACATTTTTTGCGGGATTTAAGTCGCCCAAAAATCCAATTAGCCGAATTTCTACCAATAAAGATGCCAGTAACCCAGTTATTTCGTCTATGTAGGCGTTTTTTTTCATTGCTTTACCGCGCAATAAATTACTCTCTTCTTCTGAATAGCCGTATTGAATTGCCAAAGCTTCAACCCCTTGCCTAAATGTTAAAATTTCTGGATTTTTTAAATAAATTGGCAATACTTTATTACTAAACTCCTCAATAGCCCAAGTAGGTAGAATATAATTTTTGCCACTTATCGTAAAAATACTCGTTATATCTTCATCAATAATTGGCTGGTCTAAATCTTTTTTAGTATTTAAAAAAATAGCAAAAATATCAAAAAGGTATTCTTTTCCACCGTCTATATTTTCCCAAAGTTCAGCTATAAGATTTTTATTGATTTCCAAAAAATCAACCCCAAAACTTGGCGCATCTTTGCCAGTGTAGAGAAAACAATTGAGCATTTGCAAAACAATGCCATAAAAATCTACTGCGTCTTGCGTTTGCCAGTTTGCCATATTACCAGTTCTCAAATCTAATTCAGACGCGTCTTTTGGTTCATATATTTTCAAATGTTGCTTTATCCATTTTGGGCTGCAACTTATAATATCTAAAAATTCAGACCATTTTATAGCTGGTAAATAACAGGGGTCGCAAACAAACCCAAAATCCAAAGGCAGCCAGTCAAACTGACCGCCCTTAATTACGGATTTATAAAATTGATAAATTTTATATTTTGTCATTTTTTTCACTTATTTTTTTGTGAATAGTCTCCCTAATACTGGCCAAACTCATGGCGTTTACGTCGGGCAAATGTTCGGGAACTTCACATTTTAAATAATTAAAAATTTCAACAAGGTCATTCTGTTCTGTTTTATAATTTTTTATAAAACTTAAAGTAGGTTTTAATAAAAAATCTTTAAAAGTTTCATTGGCCGTTGGGGATAAAATAGATTGAGCGGCTGGATTGTTTTCAATTTTTACTTCGCTAATCGTTTCGCTAATGTTTTTGGGCTCTGTTTGTGCGTTAGGCTCAACGGCAATTAGAGCATTTTTTTTTTGCTGAAATTCTATTTGTTTGTTAGCAAACATATATTCCAACATATGTTTATTAACTTGATTGCGATGCAAAATGTTGCCGTTTAAATCAACAATAGAACCGTTTTCATTCATAGGACAAAGAACACCTAAAAATGTCTCATATTTAATCGCGCCTTTTGGTAGCATATTAACATTTGCGCTTTCAGAATTTTGGATAGAAGCAAAAGATTTCCAAGACTCAACAAGATTGTTGAAACTATCGGCAAATAGCAGAAGTTTTTCATTATCAGCAATTGGCGATAGTTCAGAAATTTTTACGCCCAAATCATTAATAGTTTGAGTAATAGAAGCAATTTTTTGTTGCATTTTTTTTGTTTTTAAGAAGTTTTGAAAGTGCAAAATTACGTTTTTTTTTTATATTTTTGCAAAATTGTATTCAAATTAAGTACAAAATTTAATCTTTTTTTATAAATCCCTTTGATAAGGATTATAAAAGCCCGTAATTTGTGTAAAAAATTTATGAGTATAAATTTAGGAAATAACCAAAATTGGTTAATTCACACAAGTAGTTTAGCTTCTTGTTTAAAAAAAATCAACCAAAACGCTGAGCAGACGCTCAAAAGTACAGGCAAATTCCCGAAGCAAAATGGACAATTGTTATTTTATTCAGGTAAAAGAAAGTATAAAGAAAACTACTTTAATTTGGGGACGGAAATTTATAACCCAAAAAAAGAAAACGATGACGAGGAATTATTAGGAATAGCTGTTTTAAATTTGCGCGGTACGTTATTCAAAGAAAGTTATTTTGATTGGTATTCCTGCCAGTGGGTAGAAGGTACGCAAATCATAAACGAAAAGCTGCATTTACTTGGAAATGACCCCGAAGTTTTGGGAGTTATGATAAAAGTAGATAGCTCGGGAGGGGCGGCAAATGGTGCTGAAACTTTGGCAAATACTATTTACAATTTTAAAAGCAATTATAAAAAACCAATTTGGGCGTATATAGACGGTTCAGCTTATTCAGCAGCCTATAAAATTATTGCTGGCTGCGACATGATTATCTTGTCAGGAGAAAGTTCATCAGTGGGAAGTATTGGTACTATGGTACAATTTTATGACGATAAAAAGTATTTGGAAAATTTGGGAATAGAGCCAGTAGAAATATATGCCACACTTTCTAAAAATAAAAATAAGGCTTGGCGTGATATGCAAGACGGTAAAACATTGGAAATTATTAAAGAGTTGGATAAACTTAATAATATATTTATAAATCATGTTGTAAAATCTCGCGGCGCAAAAATGGGAATACCAAGCCAAGCAACTGACTATAACGTTGATAATGCCCCGGAACAAATAACTGGTCAAACTTACATGGGGAATGAGGCTATACAGGCGGGTTTGGCTGACGAAATCGCTACAGAAGAATACACTCTGGCTAAAATGTTTAAAAAATTAGACAAAACAAAAAATACGGAAAGTATTTTTGCATTATCTTTTCCAATAATTCTATAAAAAAATCATGAGTAAATTTAGTAATTTTATAGCTTCTTTTTTTGGAATGCTAACCAAAAACAATATAAAGCTTCAAAAAGACGGTGCGGATATATCCGAAGAAGATAAAAACAAACTTTCTGAAACATTGTCAAATTCGGCTGCTCTGGGCGACGGGTTGCAGTCGGCAGCTTTTGAGTTTATGGAAAAAAGCGGCAACAATTTTGCCCAGCAAATTTCTGAACTACAAACAAACCAAAAAGAAACTGACAGCCAAAAAAATAGCATAAATCTTGCTTTGCAAGAGTCCGCCAAACAAATTGCTAATTTGAATAATCAGCTTCAAGACTTGCAATCTAAATTTGCAAAAGCTATTGATGAAGTAGCGCAAAATAACAAACAAATTGCTAAATCTTTTTCCCAGCCTACCCTAGTCCCCTTGCAGCAAACGCAGGGTGCAGAAAACCCAAATACTGTGTTTGACAAAGTAAATAACAAGGCAGATTGGGCTGAAAAATACCGCCAATAATTCTATGCAACTTTCGGAACGCAATAAAGTAAAATTAAAATTTCATAAACCTGAACTGATAATTTTATTTGCTAACTGGCATCAAGCTAACTGGCAAGAAAAAAACCAAATAAAAAATTTAGTTGTTCAGTATTCTAACAAGAATTACTTACACGACTATACTATTTGCGATACCTGCCCAGAGTCCCTCGCATACTGCCAAGCAGTGTACGATTTTTTAACAAAACAAAAAAACAAAAAAGAATAATTATAATTATGGCTGTTCAAATAGTTAATAATGGCTCACCGTTTGCGGTTATAAACACGGCAAGCGGCGAGCAGGCACAAATAAATAGATTTGAAACATACCCCGTAAATTTTGTGCGAGCGTTAATTTTATTGAGCGCAACGAATTACGGACGCGTTTTTGGAGACGGAAACCCGATTGAAGGGGCTATGTTTCAAAAGATGTTTAGAAGTGGCAAGGAAGTTACTATGAATATCTTGGGCAGCATCGATAGCGTTCTTGGTAAAGCTGACGATTGCGACCCTTACCCTTACGCCAGTAAAATGAAAGCTAATTCTCAAAATTTTCAAATTTGTTCTTTCAAGGCAGCAGGTGAGATTTGTATGCCAGATTTAACGCGCGCTTTTGTCGAAGCTGAACAATGGCTTGGTTCTATGGAAACGCGAAAAAGAATTCCAATAGTTCAAAACACAAGCTCTGGCGCGCTAATTTTGGGTCATATAATAAAAGCTTGGCTTACAGTTATGGCAAACGAGGTTACTTGGAGTATGTTCTACGGAACATCTGCCCCGCACGCAATAAACACCAGTTCCAATGCTGCGCCTTTCTATGCCAGTGTAATACCACCTGAATTTAACCCCAATATAGTAAATGGTACTAACAAATTCGGTGGTTTTGTAGGCGAGCTTTGCCAAGATAACTTGGTAAAGCAAATGTACAACGCTGCAAATACTGGAAAACCTGGCGCGTACTATTTTGACACCTCAACAATGTTGACTCCTGCTGGTGCTGTAATTGCTTTGCAGAATGCAATCGCGCGTTTCAACGCTCGCTGGAAAAATAGAGCTTTGCCAATTGCAAATCGTTTGAAAATTTGGGTTTCACCAATTATTGCCGAAATGGTTAGACGATTTTACAACACCAACACAGAAACAGCTAACCAATATAATAACTTGATGCTGCAACTTTTGGGATTAGGAGGATTGAGTACTGATATTTCTATGTTAGACTATCATTACCCTGTTATTCCAATAGCAGCTTGGGACGAGTTTGATTACAAAAGAGGTGCAATGACTCAAACAGTCGTAGGTGGGCAACCAGTAGAACATAGTAGAAACCTGATGGTAATGATAGGTTTTGAAGGTTTTGCGGGTGCTTTTACTACTTACGAATCAGAGCAAGAAGCTGATATGTTTAGTTTTAAAACTCAAATTCCTTACGATATTGACCGAGACCATATTATAAAAATGACGGCTTCTGTTGAATTTAGCGCGGGCTTGATAACTCACGAAAATAATCCGTTTGCTTTTGGTTCACCAGCTACTCAAACATTTAGCTAATAGCTAAATTTTTTACAAAAACAAAAAACATTCAAAAAACATGTGTTTAGATAGCTCAATTCCTTTGGCCTGCAATAACGATACGGGTGGTATTGCTCAAATATTTTTAGCGCAAAAAACTTCCGCAGACGCAATACCAATAACTCCAAACCCAGCTTTTAATTTTGCGGTAAGCCCTAACGCCCCAAATCTTGTAAACGTTAATCCTTTGTTGCAGTGGGTTAAAATTGACGTAAGCGGTAGAGAAAATTTATCGCAAGCTGCAACTGCTCCCAGAAACGACAACAACAGCTATCCCCAAAACATATCATTTCAATTTGCAGGATTTGGTAAAATTTTAGCAGAAAAACTTTATGATTTAAACGATTGTAATTGCGGGTATTTAGCAATTGTTACCAAAAATACTGGCGAATCGTATTTGTACGGCGTAAATTATTACAAAACAACTGGCAGCTACATAAATAAAGGACTTTATCCAGCAGCAGCCGATGGTTATAATTCAGGGGCAAATTCGGGCGAAACAGCTACAATGTCGGTTGCTCTTGCTGGTTTGGTTTCAAACTTTCCACTATTCGTAAATGCTGGTGTTGTATCAACTTTAACGATAGTATAAACCAATAAAAAAAATGAACGGAGGATACAATAATAATGTGCTTGGTTTATACGCTGGACTTCGGCAAAACATTGAAGCTGAAAATGCAGCCTACGCCCCCCCCAGTAGCCTTAGTAGTTTTTGTTCGTTATTCCCGTTCGTTTCTTGGTTTGATAAGAGCGATGCAACTTTGAGGGTAATAAATGATTTAATGGAGTTTTCACCATCAGCTTCTTATTGTACTGATTTTATAGTGGGTCGATCTGTTTCCAACGGATTGGGTATAAAATCCAAATCAAAAGGGTATTTTGAAAAACCAAATGAAGCTGACCCAGAAACAGCAGAATATCAAGAGTTTTCTAATTTTTTGACAAACAATTTTCAAGTTGAACAATTATTAGAAGAAATTACAAAAACTTCAATGGATTTTTTGCAATTTGGTAGTGCTTTGATTGAATTAAAAATTGCAAAATTTGGCGGCGAATTTGCTATTTTGGTAAAGCATCACCAAGTTGTTTTTTTTAGGTATCAGTACAATTTAGGTCAAGCGGATATTAGCAAAGGTTGGCTTTTTGGCGACTGGGGGCTTTCCAATTGGTTGCCAAATTCTAACTTTTCGCCAATATCTATACCTGTTTTTCCAAATTACGATTTAAAAGAAAATTCTATTTTTAGAACTTTTATTCACATAAAAGGAAAAGGAGTTACTAATTCAAGGGCTATTTATCCGATGCCAAAATGGTATTCTTCTATTCAACAAGTGGCTTTACAAGTTTCTTTGGGAAAGTTTATGTTGAGAGACGCTAAAAACTTTTTTTTACCAATAGCTATTTTAGAAAGTTTTGATTTAGGTTCGGATACCAATGCGCAAACTCAATCAGACGATACGCCCGAAAACAAAAGCAACACAGGTATACAAAATAATTCTTTGACAAATCAAGGAGACGGAAAAAAAACAAACGTGATGGAAATTCGTAGAACAGCCGATACACCTCCATCCCACTTACACCTTTTGCCAAAAACTTTAAAAGGTGAAGACGATAAGGTAAGAATGGAATTGGCAGAAAAAGCTATTTTTGCATCTTTTGGTTTGCCGCCAGCTTTGTTATCTCAAACTTCTGGATTAGGAAATAGTACCGAACGTGTGGAAGCTGAAAAATTAATGGAAAATACAGTTATCAAAAAATTTAGGTCTGAAATAATGCAACACTTTAATCAGTGCATAAAAATAACAGCCGATTTTATTGGATTAAACCCGTTTGATTTTGAATTGTGCCTAAATGAAAATTTAAATTTAGTGCAGCCAATTTTGGATAAACAAAATAGTCAAATATAATAATGAGCAAAACACTGCTTCAACCCTACGAATTGATAGCAATAGGTGGCGCAAAAGTTTTAAATAACGCTAATCCACAGTACTATTGCGTGCCAATTTCAACAGAAGAAGAAACTTTATTTAGCTGTTATTTTGGAATGGCACTTTACCAAGAATTAAAATTAGATTTAATAGATTATGCTTTTTTATCAATTCCTTTTCAATTAAATGTATCGTACGGCGTTGGCGATATAGTAATTTTTAATGGAATGTATAGACAGGTAATTATAATAACCACAGGTGTAGAGACACCCGACAATTCTTATTATTTCAAAACGCCAAATAAATTTAATTCGCCTGAATATCAAAATTTATGGGATAACTATTTGGAGGTGATTATATCTTATCAAGTAATAGCTGAAACGGCTGGCGCATCAATAACTCAAATGAGTGCAACTGGGCTTAGAGTAGCAAAAGGCGATAATTTTGATGCCCCGACGCAGGGGCAAATCAATACTTTTGTAGTAGATGCACAAAAAACAGTTCGGAAAAAAATACGCCTTTTAGAAAAATACGTTTCCATAAATCCAAGTTTATATCCTCAATTTGAATTTTTACGAAATGAATGCCAAGAAAAATGCGGCAACTGCCACGTTTGCAACAAGTCAAAAACAAATTTAGGGTACGGGCAAAAAACGACTAATTTTTCATATAACGACCTGTAAAAAAATGGGGTTAAATTTTTTTGATAAAATAAAAATTGGGCTTACTACAATAAAAAATATAGTAACTGCCCCAGCAACTGCTACCAAAAAAGTTAGTGATATTGTTTATCACAGTAGGATAAACACTTGCCAAGATTGCAAAAATTTTGAAGCTGGTAAATGTTTAGTTTGCGGCTGCAATGTTTTTGATAAAGCTCAATACGTAAATAATTTTACACAAAATGATTTGCCTCCAATGTCCTGCCCAGTAGGAAAGTGGGAAAATTAAAAAATTAAAAAAATTAAAATATGCCACAACCATTTGTAGGCGCAAAAATTCAAGGCGCTCCAAGAAATTACGATAGCGATTTTACCCCTATGATACAAGACCAAAGGGGATTAGATTTGCCGCAAACCCAAACACCGCAGGAAATAGCGGAAAGTGCAGTTATACCAGCCGCTCCAAGTTTAATGAGATTTCAGGGCGTAAAATTGACTGGAAAATTATTTTACGCTTTCAATGGCGGCTCTGGCTATGTATTTAATCAGACTACAATGTCTGCCGTTGTTCCCCTAATTAGAGAGGAAATTTATCAATATGCTTCGCGAAGTTTTATAGACGCTCGAAAAGCTATTTCTGTTGAAATTGTTGCTGGCAAATTGCAAGTCAAAGCAATAGGAGGCTCACTTTTAAAATTTGAAAGTATTCAAATTGATGGTGCAATTATTCCTTTTTTATAGGTATAAAATTTAGCCACAGAAGCACAAAGTTATAATACTCTGTGCTTTTTTTACATCAAAAATATGAGTTTTGAACAAAATGATTTAGTTATAACCGCAAGTAACGGTTTTGTAAAAATTGTTATTTATGGAAACGGAGGAAACGACAATAGAAATATTGCAACCCCGCTAATAGGACAAGTATGGGCGCAAACAGAAAATAAAAGCAGTCCCCAAATTATACAATTTGTTTTGTCGGATAAAACAATGATAGCTGGGGCAAATTTCGCCAACATTAAAGACTCAAACGGCAACCCTTTCGGCACGGATATCAACAGCGTGCTATCCGCTATATTAGCACTTATCGCCCCAAGTTCAGGCGGTGGTGTCGGAGATGCTAACGCAGCAAATCAGCAATTGCAAATAAACGAAGCGAGTAGTCAAACTAATCTATTATTTAGTATCAGCCGAAGCGGTTTAGCTATTACAGGAGCTACTGAACAATTGGCAAATAACCAAATCAACGGCAATCAAAGTACAAAGATTATTGATAATGCGAACAACGAAATTGGAGGCTCAATCAATAATCTTTTATTAGCAATAAATACAAATACCCGACCTTTTGTTGTTACTCAAACCCCAACCATACAATCAGCCGCAAGCAATAATGTGCGAATTATCAAAACAGGCAGCACGATTTTATCCGAAGTTATTGCTCAAAACACTGGTGCAACTACCCGATATGTTTGCGTCTATAATAAAAGCAGCGTTCCAAATCCAGCAATTGATACCTCTGTTTTAATCCAAAAAATAGTAGTGCCGCCGAATTCAACCACAATAATAGACTGTAATAATAGGGTACTAAATTTTGGTTTGGCAATAGCAATGGTAAATGGTGCGCCCACCAACGATAACAGCCCAGTAGCACTAAATAGCATATTCTTAACCATTAAATATATTTAAAAAAAATGGCAACTCAAAGGGAAAGTTACCTAATTGAGCAAGGTTTAGCCGTAACAGCAGCCGCTCAACAAATAGCAAACGGACTTCAAGTTCTAAAAAATGCGCAAATTTTGCGAAATAGCGGGCAAGTAAATTTTGATGAAATACCCAACATAAGCGATACGCCTTTGGGGTATCTCACCGATTCAGCAAAAGATTTGAACAATGCAATTGACCAAGCGCAAAATTTGGATATTTCGCAAATTCTAAAACTGGCAAAGTTGTAGGTAAAAGAGGGTTTTTAAAAACCCTCTTTTTTGACTAACATTATTAAATTAAAAATGGAGGAAATAATTCAGTATATTAGGCTTTTGGAAAAACTGAATAACGAATATCTGAAATTACTTAATTTATTGCAAAATGAATTAGATTTTCAGTTATTTATTTGCTCGGTTTATGAAATTAGTTTTGTTATCTTGGGATTTTTTATTTTATTGATTATTTTTTTTGACAATATTTTTTCTTTCTTTCACGATTTTAAAACACTAAAAATATGGGGGCAAAAACCGTAAATAAAACTAATGCGGAGCTAAATTTAGCTGACGCGGATAATAAAATAGACAAATTAAACCAATTGCGCAATGCTAAATTATTGGCTAATAAATTTGCCAAATTTTTTATACTTTTTTTTGCCGCGTTTATTATTTTTTTACATATTGAAAGAAAAAGCAGTTTAAAAAATATAAACCAAATCAGGGAAAAAATATGTAAATTTCGCCAAAATGATACTATTATTTTGAATAATAGTAAGAATTTTGACCTTACCCATAAACAATCCAATAATTTTGACAACTGGCTAATTGTCCAATAATAATTTTTTTTTCTATGAATAATAAAATTCAAATCAACCCAAAATTAGAGAAAATATTGCCTTTGGAGAATCTAATTAAAAAATGCGCTCCTAATTACAAAGAATTAGGTGTATCCGTAGTTTTAGACGGGGGCGCGCCTTATACCGTATTTTTGAACGCTGGACATGGCGGTATGAAGCCATCTTGGCAACTTGTTTATAAAGCTCTGTTGGCAAAAGGTAAACCTGGTGATATTTTTAAAGAATACACAACCTATAAAACAGGAGACGGCAAACTATTTAGACATGGGCAACAAAATAGCAAAATTTGGCAATTACACAAACACCCTTACATAGCAGAGGAAATGGCAGAGTTTCACTCGGCGGGTTGGTTTTTTGAGGGCGTAGAAAATCGTAATTATATTGCCGCTTTGGTAGATGCACTCAAGCCAAAGGTAGCATCTGGTTTGCTTAATGTAGTTGTAATGTCTCACGAATGGAAAGATACCAACAGGCTGGGGCGCATAAATTTGGCCAATGCTATATTTGCGGCTCAAAAAAGGGAAAATTCAAAAGCAAGGGCTTTTTGGCTGGGCTGGCACTTTAACGCGTCCCCAAATAATAATGCTAATGGAATTTGTATTTTTACCTCCGTAGGTCAAACTCACAGCGATAAAGTTGCCGAAGCCGCTTTAAATAATTTTCAAAAGCTTGGGTTTTTACCATTTGACATCAAATTAGCCCAGTCGGGAATACCGCAAGTAGCAACTGTTAGAACACAAATGGCTGACGGCGACAAAGACCACGAAGCTAATTTTGATGAGGTACGACTTACAAATATGCCAGCTATTCTTGGCGAATTTGGATTCTTTGACAACAAAGTAGATGCAACACGCATATTTTATGACCCCGAATATAAGCAGGTTTGTGTTGCTGCTGTTTGCGATGCTTTGCTGTCTGATGTGCGCGGTCAAATTTTTTAAAAAAACTAACATAAAAGCCCACAAGTTTTACGACTTGTGGGCTTTTATGTTCCAAAAAATTTTTTAGATTTTTGGCAATGTAAAACTATGCCCGCAATTTTCGCATTTATGACAATAAATTAGCCCTGTTGTATCAGCATCAGAAAAGTAGCTACCACCGCCGTTTTCGCCTTCCAAAGTAAGATTACCTAACGGCTTAAAGGCTGTACTGACTTTGCATTCTCCGCCGCACTTGCGACAAATTGGATTTTTATTCATTGATAGAATGTTTTGGATTGTTTTGGGTAAAGCAAATAAAAATTAGTTTTTATAAGCAAAAACGCATACATCACTGTCTGTTAAAAGCTGTACACTGTATATGCATTCTCCGATATTGGACGCAATTTTTTTGCCTACTTTGCAATAAATATGTTCGGGTAAAAAAACACATATTTTACGAATACTTTGGCTTTTGTTTTCTATCGACAAAACTTTGTAATTTATAGCCAAATTTGCCAAATGATTAAATTTAGCTATTACATTTTCAAGGTCGCCAACAAGAAAACTAATAATAATTGTTTTTTCTTCCATTTTAATAAGGATAATCGGGTTGTAAAATTTGGGTTAAAAAGTAGGAAATATTTTCTTTAAAATACTTTACATCAGAACAAGGATTTAAACTTTCTGAAACAGTTTTATACTGACCGCTATATTCATTGCGAAAATCAAACTGAAAATAATTTTCGTTTAAAACATTACAAATTAATTGCAAATCTTTACACAGTAAAAAACTCCAACATTCGCCCATAGAAATATCAAATTTTTCCAAAATTTCTTTTCTTTCTAAAAGGGCAGCGCCTGATTTTGTAAATAAATACTCGGCGAATTGCCCTATAAATTGTTCGCTACTATGATTTTGGCCAAGAACCCAAATATTTTGAAACGTTTCGGGGCAAATTTCACAGACGATTGGGTCTAACAAAAGGGCATAATCGGCTCGGATTTGTGCTAATGTTTTGCCAGAAAAATTATAACCATTATTTTTTTCATTCATAAAAATAAGATTTTTTTGATTAAAAATAAAGCGGGGTAATTAGCCCCGCTTGTGTGATTAGATAAAAACAGGAGACGGCGAAACTTGCAGGACTGCGTTTGGCTGTTTTTTTTGATAATTTTCTGCAAAAACTTTGCACTCATTTAGAGTTTTTGCAGAAAAAACTTCTGTATCGTTGCCGTCTATAAACATATAGACTACAAAAACTTTTTTGCGTGTTTTTTTAAGCATTTTATACTATTTATTGGGGATTAAGCAATTACTTTTAATTTGCCGTTGTGAAAAATTGTTTGCTTTTCCCTTTGTTTAGTAGCTGCGTTTGTGAAAATTTTACAGTATTCAACCTGCTGGGCATAATTAGCCATTTTAAAAATTTCAACTATATTTTTGGGCAGGGCGTATATCCAAATAAAAGATTTTTCGCTGCAACAACGGGTGTTTAAATTGCTGTCTTTATAAACAATAACCCCCTGTTTTCTGAACGTATAACTTTTGGTATTTTCGTACCAAAAATTAGATAAGGTACTGGCTAAACGACTGGTTATTTCGCCAGCTTTTTCACCAGTGGTTCCGCTATTTTTTTGCAATTGGTATGTCATTATACATACACTTTTCCGTAAAATTTCCCTCGCTTCGTCGGCTGTGGGCGGTTGGGGTCGGTTGCTAATTTCCAGATCATTTATAAAAGCGGCGGTTTTTGCGGCTGCTCTTATTTTTCTTTTGATATTATTGATTGCGGCCGCGGCTTTTGTTTGCTCATATTGAGCCAGCAGGCAATCAATTTTAGATTTTAAAATTTTTGTTATACGCTTTTTATTAGCGCAAAGTAAAAGCAATTCATTAGCCAAAGTTTTAACTTTTTTGTATCGGCTTTTGCTTAATTTTTGCAATTGTTGAATTGCAGCGGTTATTTTTTTCATAAAAAAACTAAATTTGAAATTGTTATTAAAAAAAGGATAGTACTTATACGAGTTAAAACGCAAAAGGTTACAAAATAAATAAAAAAAAGCAAACTTTTTTTAAAATTTGTATTTT
>JAYVKQ010000064.1:0-2032 GCA_043768285.1 Saprospiraceae bacterium
TCGGCAGGGCGATTTCAATCGCCCTGCCGATGTAACCATAATGACATATACCAATTCATTGTAAAATACCTTCCTCTCACAGTTTTCTTCTTTTCATCTCCTTCATCACCAAGCCCAATTCGCGGCTCACATCGCCCGTCACAGACGTATTCTCCTGCGCACGGCGTATCAAGTATGGTGTAACATCATGCACAGTGCCATACACCACATATTTCGCCACATTATACCCCGCAGCCGAAAGATTAAAAGTAATATTATCGCTCATACCTTGTAGTTGACAGAAGTAGAAATGCGAATGATCGCGGGTGATACCCATTTCGTCCATCAGTTCGGCTAATAATATCGAGCTTTGTGCATTATGGGTAGCATTCATACAAGCTATTTGGGCAAAATTGCCGACACAATACACTAAGGCATCGTTATAAAGTTTATCAGTCGCTACTTTATCGGGATTGATAGGCGTAGAGTAACCCATTTCTTCGGCTCGATTGCGTTCTTTTTCCATATAGGCACCACGCACAAGTTTTGCACCCAAAATAAAACCTTTCTCTTGCGCCAAACTATGCGATTCTTTTAAAAATTGCAGCCTATCATGGCGATACATCTGAAAAGTATTATACACCACCGCTTTTTCCTTGTTGTAGCGGGTCATCATCATATTGGCGATGCGGTCAATGGCATCTTGTATCCATGATTCTTCTGCATCAATCAATACCCCAATTTTTTTATCACGGGCAGCGTGGCATATAGCATCTACGCGCTTAGAAGCACTGAAATAGTCGGTTTGTTCGTCTGCCGTCAATGGGGCATTGTTTTGAATTTTTGCCAACAATTCAAAACGTGTTAGTCCTGTGATTTTGATACTTATAAAAGGAATGTTTTTTGAACGCGAAGCGAAATCAATAGCACGGATATTTTCGACCATTGCCTTATTAAAATCTTCATCGCTTTCCTTGGCTTCCACACCATAATCCAAGATACATTTGGTATTATACTCCGCCAATTTTTCAATCACTTTAGATGCACCCAACAACGTAGTACCACCGCAAAATTGTTGAAAAATAGTGTTTTTAATGATTTTTTCTGTAAAAGGTAAGTTCCATTTGATTGCCCACAACGCCAACTGAGACCCAAATTTGACAAGCGTAGGGTTATTCATATTTTTAAAAAGCCATGCGGTGCGTTTCAAATCGCTATTGCTTTTATGCGAAAAAGCAATCTCCGTATTGGAAAAATCAAGTGTTGTTTTTTTGATATTCATTTCTTTCAAGTGGACATTGGATATAGTAGATGTAACACGATTGCGCCCTTTGTTTTATATTAAAATAAGGGTAAAATACTCCCGATGTTATCGGGACAAGTCAAGGGGGTAGCTTTTTCTCTTTACACTGCAAATGTAAGGATATTATCTTTATTTTAATATTTTAATATAAAAACTTACTACATGAGAATTTTTGAAGGAAAATACTGAGGGGGGGTACAAAAAAAAATCCCGCAACTTTCAACAGAAAGTGCGGGATTTTTTTTCAATAAAATCTAAAATAAATAAATGTAAATAATTGATAATCAAAATATTATCCATTATAAACTATCTATTATCCATTAGAAAAATTATCTTCTCGGAGGACCGCGTCTATCATCGCGTCTGTCGCCACCGCCGCCACGACGGTCATCTCTGCCGCCGCCGCCGCCTCTGCGGTCATCGCGTCTGTCGCCGCCACCACCACCGCCACCGCCGTCAGACATGACGTAAGGTCTGCCATCTGGTGAAGGTAAAATAGCTTTGCGTGAAAGGCGCAATTTGCCAGTCCGCTTGTCAATATCAATAATTTTAAACGATACTTCATCACCTTCTTTAAAGGCTTCTTCAACATCGTCAATCCGCGTCCAAGACATTTCTGATACGTGCAACAAACCACTCTTATTGCCCATAAAGTCCACAAAAACACCATATGGCATTACCGTAGCTACGGTTCCAGAATGTTCTTCACCCACTTTTGGTTCATATACGATAGCTGCAACCATCTGTCTT
>JAYVKQ010000065.1:0-3997 GCA_043768285.1 Saprospiraceae bacterium
GGTAAAATCTTGAACGCCACAGGCACATATCGAGATACTGTAAAAAAATGTTTTCCGCAATGTGATAGTATATATGATACCAAAATTACGATTATCAACCCCATTACCCGCAATATAGATACCACCGTTTGCGCCAATACGCCCTTAGTCATCAATGAAAAAGGCTATAATCAATCAGGCACTTTCGCAGATATAGTGCGCTCTACTACGGGTTGTGATAGTATCAATTTGGCTATAAAAGTTACCATAAGGCTTGCACCAAGTTCGGCAAAATTGGTTTCGATATGCGCGGGCGAAGTCTATACAATTGGCAATAGCCGCTATACGACTGAGGGGATATATCAAGATACCTTCCGTTCATTTACGGGTTGTGATAGCCTCGTTACGACCATTTTGACAGTAAAAGAACCTTCATTTAAACTACAAGCGTTTAGGATATGCCCTGGCGAGGTTGTGAAAGTGGGTACTAAAACCTATACCGCAACAGGTTTTTATAGAGATACCCTCCGCAATTTTGAAGGCTGTGATAGTGTGATTGTGACCAATGTTACCGTTAAAGCAGCTACTACTTACACTCAAAATATTCGGATTTGTAAAGGCGAAGCCTTTAATGTTGGCACAAAATCTTATACTATTACTGGTATTTATAAAGATACACTACAAAATGTAGCGGGTTGCGACAGTCTTGTTACTACCAACTTGATGGTGATACCCCCCCTCAGTATTGCGCGCACTTTGGCGATATGCCAAGGCGATTTTGTACGCGTGGGCAATAATACGTACAACAGTACAGGCATATATACGGATACTTTGAAAACCATTGTGGGTTGCGATAGTATCTTGATAACCAATTTGAAAGTCAATAACAGCTATACCGAAACACAAGTGGCTTCTATATGCCCCAATAGCGCGTATCAAGTGGGCAATCGCACCTATACGATGGCAGGGACTTACCGCGATACTTTCAAAACTATTTCGGGTTGCGATAGTATCATTATCACCGATTTGACGGTCAAAACATCAGCAACTAAGACGCAAAATATTACCCTCTGCACAGGCGGCGTGGTGCGTGTTGGCGCGAAAAACTATACCCAAACGGGCATATATCGAGATACTTTTCGCTCCTTTTCGGGTTGCGATAGCGTTGTCGTTACCAATTTGACCATTAATCCTGTTTCAGTAAAAAATCAAAACCTACGCATTTGTCAAGGTGAAACAGTGACAGTTGGTGTAAAAACCTACGGTACAACAGGCATTTTCAAAGATACTTTATCTAATTGGTTGGGCTGCGATAGTGTTGTCACCACAAACCTCACCGTTGCGCTACCCCTCAGTACTGCGCAGAAAATTACGATTTGCGAAGGTCAAGCCGTGCGCGTTGGCACTAAATCCTATAATCAAACGGGTATTTATACGGATATTCTAAAATCTATTGAAGGTTGCGATAGCGTAGTGACGACCAATTTGACAGTCGGAAAAGGTACAACCGTGACCCGCAACGTATCTATTTGCCCCAGCGAAACGTACCGCGTTGGTGCAAGTATCTATAAAACAGCGGGTACTTACCGTGATACTTTTAATACATGGCAAGGCTGCGACAGTATTATTATATCAGTTTTGGCTATAAAAGCAGCGAAAACACAAGACCAAAATGTTGCTATATGCGAAGGCGATTTTTTTAAAGTCGGTAGTAAAATTTATAGAACTTCGGGCATATACCGCGATACTTTTCTGGGCGCAACGGGCTGTGATAGCATCGTGACAACCAATTTGACCATAAAACCAAACACAACTCGCACCCAAAACATTGACCTTTGCAAAGGCGAAACGTATAGAATTGGGACAAAAACCTACACACAAGCGGGTACTTTTAAAGATATATTAACCAACGCGCAAGGCTGCGATAGTGTAGTGACAACGACCATCAAAATCATTGACCCCCTCAGTATTGCGCAGACTATCAGCATTTGCGAAGGCGATTTTTATAAAATTGGTAACAAAATATATCGCCAAACGGGTGTTTTTAAAGATACTTTAAAATCCATAACGGCAGGTTGCGATAGCATCGTGACAACTAATTTGAGGGTTAATAGAAAATATAGTGAAACGCAAAATGTCTCTATTTGTCCAAATGGGGTACATCGCGTGGGAACTATCAACTATACCCAAGCGGGAACATATCGAGATACTTTTAGAAGCACAACAGGTTGCGATAGTTTGATTATCACCGTTTTATCTATTAAAAATATTTCTACTCGGACACAAAATATTACCCTCTGTGTAGGTCAATCCTATAAAGTTGGGGCAAAAACCTATACCCAAACGGGCATTTATAAGGACACACTACGTGCATTTGGAGGTTGCGACAGCGTAGTAACGACCAATTTGAGAATAGAAAATATTTTTTCGAAAGCACAATCCTTAGAGGTATGTGAAGGGACAATAGTGCGCGTGGGCTTCAAATCCTATACGCAATCGGGCATCTATATTGATACTTTGCGGACACTTACGGGTTGCGACAGTATTGTGGCAACCATATTGAAAGTAAATAAACCATTTGCCACAGCGCAAACTGCGCAAATCTGCCCCAATTCATTTTTCACAGTCGGTACGCGCCGCTATACCCAATCGGGGACATATCGAGATACTTTGAAAGCGATAACGGGTTGCGATAGTATTGTGACGACTGTTTTAAAAGTACAACAGAATACAAATTTGGTGCAAAATGTGTCGCTATGCGCGGGTCAATCCTATAAAATTGGGACAAAAACCTATACCCAAGCGGGTCAATATCGAGATACTTTGCGTAATTATTTGGGCTGCGATAGTATAGTCCTTACGACATTGACTATTAACACAACTATATTAAAAAATCAAAATTTTGCGATATGCAACGGCGATGCTGTGAAAGTAGGCAATCGGGTTTATATTCAAGCGGGTACTTTTAAAGATACGCTTCGGGCATCGGGCGGTTGCGATAGTATTATCACGACCATTATTACTGTAAAACCAACTGGTTTAAAACAAATTGACACGACCATATGCGCAGGTAAACCATTAATAATCAATGGGAAAAGCTATGATAGAACGGGATTCTTCCGAGATGCTATCACGCGGACGGATGGATGCGACAGTCTCATTTCTATTGCTTTGACCGTCAAACCCTATACGATACAAAAAGAAGATGTCGTGATATGCCCCGAAGATAGCGTGTTTTCAAATGGGCGATTGACCCGCAACGTGGGTGTATATCGAGATACAATTGTGCAGTCGCAAGCCTGTGATTATATCCTCGAATTATCTATTACAAAATCCCCTTTGCGTGTGAACTTGGGTGCAGATTTGACCCTCACACAAGGCGACAGTATACAGCTTACCCCCTCAGTATTTGGCACTCAAAATGCGCGTTTGAAATGGCAAACCAATTCCAGTTTAAAATGCGCAACTTGCCCTACGCCGACTGTAAAACCTACTGTATCAACGATTTATACATTAGAAGTAACGGATAGCCTAACGGGTTGTCGGGTGCGCGATGCGGTTCAGGTATTCGTTAAATCGTGCGCTTCTGCCTATATGCCTACGGCGTTCAGCCCTAATGACGATGGGCAAAATGATTACTTTACGGTATATGGCACTGGCTGTATCAGAATGGTAAAAAGGATGCAAATCTTTAACCGTTGGGGCGCAATGGTATATAGCAAAGAAAACTTTTTGCCCAACAGCGATAAGGACGGTTGGGACGGTATGTTTAATAATAAAGCCTTGCCGAGTGATGTATATGCCTATGTGGTTGAAGTAGAATTGCCAGAAGGAAAGACGGAGAAAATTTGGGGGGATGTGACTTTGGTGCGGTAGTTTAATAGAATTAAGATGCTAATGATTTTAAAGGATGATGAGGATATGACCACCCCGCTCTGCTTGACTGAGGGGTCACATATCCTTACCATCTTTAAAAATCCATAGCATCCTAATTCAATTAAAAAAAAATGGCGCAGAT
>JAYVKQ010000066.1:0-4053 GCA_043768285.1 Saprospiraceae bacterium
CGCTAATTCTTCAATTGATAACTGTTGCATGTCTTTTTATAACAAAATTAGCCTTTTTTTAGCAATTAAAATCCGAAAACCACTTTCGGTTTAGTATAACCAAAACTAAGTTCAGACAAGATGAAAAAAACATTTCTGTTAGTGGCAGTTCTTGCCCTATGCTTTGCTTGTAAAGAAGCACCCAAAGCCGTTGAAAATACCGTAGCGAAAGCCGCCGAAAGCGTACAAACCGTCGTAGAAGCGACGCTTGCTGCTGATGAAAAGGCAGCGGGGTTCAAACTCCTTTTTAATGGTAAAAATACTGAGGGGTGGCATCCTTATAAAGGCACAATGGATTCGACCTACAGGTGGACAATCAACGAAGGTATTTTGCAAACCAAAGGCGGTCATGTTGATATGGTTTCTGACAGTACTTTCGAGAATTTTGAATTGCGCTTCGATTGGAACGTTGGTAAAGCGGGCAATAGCGGCATTATGTATATGGTGCAAGAAAATGAACCAAATACCCAATCTACATGGAACACAGGTATCGAATATCAAATTATTGACCACGAAAATTGGCCCGATAAGTTGAATGAAAGCCAAAAAGCGGGTTCTGTTTATGATTTGTATGATCCTTTGGTATTGGCTTCAAAACCTTCGGGCGAATGGAACTCTGCAAAAATTATCTGCAACAAAGGGCATATCGAGCATTATGTGAACGATAAAAAAACGGCGGATTACGAATGGAATTCTAAAGATTACTTAGAACGTTTTAATAAAAGCAAATTTAAAGATATGCCTTTTGGTAAAAAAATGAAAGGGCAATTTGCTTTGCAAGACCACGGGCAAGCCGTGGCTTTTAAAAATATTAGGATAAAAACGTTGTAGAATACTGAGGGGGTAGTTAAGTGTAATTATACTTTGGCACTTTAGTAATTTTAAACAACTAAGAAGGTTTTTGATTTTCTATGTATAAAAAATTGTAAATTTTTTATACATAGAAAATCAAAAACTGCCCCGTCCTGCTAAGCATGAAAAACAAATCGTCGTTTTTTTAGTGCGCTAAAGTAGAATTTAACGTCGCCAAAAAATATTTTTCAAAAAAGAAAAAATAAATAAAAAAAAGCTGTGACCAATTTTCTGTTATCTGTCTCTATGGTGTCTTTCGGAAAGAAAACGAGATGTGATTAGGAGATAACGGAAAAGAGGTTGAGCGTAAGAAACGATTTTCTAAAAGACATTTTCAAATTTGCAAAAAATTGTGTCCTTCTATATTTGTTAGGTGGCAGCTATTGGTTAAATAGATGCCATTTTTTTATGCCCCAAATCCACCTGTACGTTGTTATAGAATAACTTTCCGACGAAATGTCTTCTTTTGTCATGCAAGCTCCCTACCTAAATTACGGTATTTTTCTAAATTTTATAACACATAATTGATTTTTTTAATGATTTTATTATTATTTTTTACAATTGATTATAAATTTACATTTTTAAAATATTAATTACCAATATATTAAAAGTGCATATTTTCAATAATTTATGAAAACGTGGTATCTTTTTTGTAAAAATAGCTGTAACCAGCTATGTGAACTATCACCTATTGCAGACAAGTAAATAACCATACTATATTTATTTCAAGAGATTACTTTTAAAAGGAAGGACATGAAAAAAACAGCCTTATTACTTGTTTTTAGCCTACTCTCAATTTTCCCAGTTTTTGCTGACGTAGTTTTTATTCAAGGAGATTTAAAAATGGCAAAAGCCCGTGCAGCACGAGAAGGTAAACTGATATTGCTTGACTTTTGGGCGAATTATTGTACGCCCTGTCGCATGATGGAGGAATATACATTCACCAATCCAGAGGTTGAGGAGTATATCAATGCGCATTATATCCCCGTAAAGGTTGATATTCAAAGTTTTGATGGCTTCGATTTAAAAAATCAATTCAAGGTATCACTTTTGCCGACTATTATTGTTTTAAATTCTAAAGGCGTGCAAGTTGGAAGGCACGAAGAAACGTTTTCTGCGTCGCGCTTGATGCCCGTCTTAGAGACATACAACGAAGCAAAAAATCGTCAGAAATTGAGCGCACCCGCTAATGATTTGGTGTATAATGCGTCAACGGGCTATAGCAATAGTAGAACCAATGCCTCAAATAATAGAACACATATGCCTACTACAACTGCAACCACCCGTGTGGCTTCAGCTCATGTGACGAGAACACCATCGAGTAGTATTAGCAATCCAGTAACGCGCCCAGCTACGCCCTCACCAATAAAGCCAAGCAATCGCCCAACTGTAACAGTATCTATTCCTAATAAAATAGTGAGAAATGAGCCAGAAAAGACACTTGTTGCTTCTCCTGCCCGATTAGGCGTAGAGGGTGCAGTGCCTACCACAGCACAACCGAATACCTATTCTGTGCAAGTGAGTGCTTATTTTGCGGAAGACAAATTGCGGGATGCCATGCCGACTATTAAAGAAGAATACGGCTCAAAAGGACGCATATTTGTTTCAAGGAGAGCTGAAAATGGTAAAACTATTTTTAGAATACTCGTTGGCAACTTTGCATCACGACCTTTGGCAGAAAAATTTATGAAAGCCAACCGCATTGCAGGTATTGTCAAAGACCTTGATGCTTTGCGATAGACAATGCAACAAGTTAGAAAATAAAAAACCTTCCAATGGCTTTGATGCTGTTGGAAGGTTTTTTTATTTTACTTAAATCGCTGTACCGCATTAATCAACCTATCGGGCAAATCATCATTACAGGCTTGTAGATAATCGGCGTAAGAACACGGCACAAGGCGATGACGCTCGTGTTTTTTGCGCGTTTTCACAGGTACTTCCATCCACCAACGCCCGCTTTTATGGCTTTGCCAAAATGTGATTTGATAATCTAAGGATTTAATATCTACGATATATTGCGTCAGTTGATTGAATACTTTTGTAATCGGAAATTCATGTTTTCTATTATAAAAACCATCTAAAAAGTACCATATCATTTGCGCAATCACGTGAGCCGTTTGGCTATTCACATCTAAATCGTGCCTAAATCCATAGATGCCCAACGAGGTTAATTTGTCACTCATACCTGCATATCGCGCAATCTGACAAGCTTCTTCGCTAAAAAAACCACTGGGCGAGGCGTTTTCTTGGGCGGGTGCTTCCATGCTTTTCAAGGCGGCGATGTTGAAGCTCAACATATCGGCATCGCGTATCATGGGTTCAATATCCTCCATGCTATTTTTCGCTTTTCCAAGCCGCACCACTTCAAAATTGCGCTTATCAAACCACGCCAATACTGAGGGGGGGGTAAAATGCGTCTGATAACCAATCATACTGCAATTGAAAAGGTGACTATCTTCCAATATTTGATGCAAAAAATAACTATCTGCCTTGATATGGGGCGTAAAGCGGATTTTTTCGTCGGCAAGAGCTACTGTTATCGCGCCTTTTTTACCGTGATAGGCTTGGTACTGCGCAAGGGTAAATATTTCGGAATAACCCAACAAAATAGGGACAATATTGCCTTGCAACAACTCATTCAATAGAGGGATAATAAACGACGTTTCTTGCTTGCGGATATTACCCAAATCCACTACGTTGAGGTTATCAAACGGAAAACTCAGGCTATACAACACGCGCCGAATGGCGTTGGCATCCTCAGCACCAATGCCAATCAAAGCAATATGTGTTTCCTTTAAATTGGGAACACCCCCCTCAGTAATTTTCGGCTTTGAGGCTTCATATATCGTGATTTTTTTACCAAAATCTTCAGGATTGAGTGCGTCATATCCTTGTATTTTGTTTGTATGGATGGGTATTAGCCAGTGGTCGAGCATATAGTTCTAATGATGAATGTTATTTATTGTAGCAAAATTACTTTTTTTCATGAAAAAACAAATAAACAATCGCTAAAGCTGCCAAAACCCCACTCACATAAAAAGGCAAATCTATATACTCGATTTGGTTATTGTATAAATATTGTGATAAAGCTGCACCAATGCCAATCCCCGCTTCTAAGGCGATATACATTGTAGATAATCCTTTACCTCTGTTTTCAGAAGG
>JAYVKQ010000067.1:0-9676 GCA_043768285.1 Saprospiraceae bacterium
AGTACTTGGTTGCCAAAACCTATTACAGAAGCGGTACTGAAAAATATAGAAAAACAGCCTAAAGATGATTTGCTAAACAGCATTTATGCTTATGTTAAAAAACCCAATATTGATATAGTAAATAGCAACTTGTCAAAACCCGTTGATAAAACAAGTGCCGAATTCAAGAAAGGTATGGAGATTTATAGTCGTGATGGGTCATGTGCAACGTGTCATCAGCCCGACGGCACTGGTCTAACGGATTCTGGTTTTCCGCCTTTGGCAAAAAGCTATTGGGTGACTGGTAACAGTGATAGGCTTATCAAAATTGTACTACACGGTTTGTATGGACCTATTGAAGTGAATGGGAAACAATATCCCGGGAATGTGCCGATGACACCCTACAGTACGATGTTGAGTGATGAAGAAATAGCTTCGGTTTTGAACTATATCCGAAATTCATTCGGCAACACAACACCTGTTACCATTACACCACAAAAAGTGAAAGAGGTGCGGGACGCGACCAAAAAGCAAAAAGGGTTTTATACGCCGAAAGAATTGTTGAAATTACATCCGAATTAATACAACCTCCCTGTGTAAGGTGTCAGACACTTTCTGACACCTACCCCCTCTGTATTTTTACTAAAATCTAAAACAACATTTTATGGAACACGCACTAACGCCCTTCGAGAATAAAAAAATTAGAAAGGTTTGGCACAATGAAGAATGGTATTTTGCTATCAATGACATCATTGAAATTTTAGCCAACACCGATGCACCAAGGCAATATTGGACTAAAGTCAAAAGGAGTGTAACTACTGAAAGTCAGTTGCAACCGTTTTGGTCACAACTGAAAGTAAAAGCGGCTGATGGTAAAAGTTATAATACAGATTGTACGAATGCAGAGGGCATATTCAGAATTATCATGTCTGTTCCTTCCCCCAAAGCTGAACCCTTAAAACTATGGTTGGCGGAACAGGGCAAGCGGACGCTTGACGAAACCGCTAATCCTGAGTTATTGACAGAACGACAAATTGAGCTATATAAAGCTAAGGGTTATAGTGATGAATGGATAAAAGAACGGCTGCAAAATATTGATACCCGCAAGCGTTTGACCGACGAATGGAAGGCAAGAGGCGTAAAAGAAGGGCAGGAATACAGTATTTTAACTGCCATTATAGCAAAAGGCAGTTTGGGCGTTACGCCTTCTGAACACAAAGAGATAAAAGGTCTGACCAAACCCAGCCAAAATTTGCGTGACCATATGACCGACCTTGAATTAATCTTTACTTCATTAGGTGAAGCCTTAACAAGACGGGAAGCTATTACGGACGATGCACAAGGTTTTGATGAAAATAAAACAGCCGCCGTCAAAGGAGGCAATATGGCAGGAAATGCTCGAAAAATGGTTGAAGCGGAAAGCGGGAAAAATGTAGTATCAAGCGAAAATTTCTTAAAAAACAGTACCCGTGCCAAAGAATTGCCGACAGAAGAATGATTTAGATTTGGAGAACTACCCCCTCAGTATTTTAAGTTTTTCAATAGCCCAGCCTTAGAAATATTGGTAATTGACGAACCCGAAAAACGAAAAAGTCCACCCGAAAAACCGAACCAAAGTGTCCCCTTTTTATCTTCCAAAATACTTTGAATACCCATACTCCAAGTCAAGTCCATACGGTCTGTTCCTTTAAATAATTTGAAGGAATTGCCATCGTACTGATACACCCCAAGACCTGTTGCACCCATCCAAATAGTGCCTTTTTTATCGGCATAGATGCTGTAAATATCATTTTTATGAAGCCCTTCTATTGAGGGATACTTTGTAAAAATTTTACCATCATAACGGCACACACCGCCCTCTTTGATAGGCTTAGGTAGGTCATAAGAGAGACAGGCAAACAAAATATTACCTTGCTTGTCTTCGATTATCTCGCTCACATTATTGCTGCAAAGACCGTCTTTTTGAGTGAAATGGGTAAACGAATTACCATCAAATTTACAAGCACCCAAACCATCTCTGCCAAACCAAACATTGCCTTGTTTGTCTTCTATAATACTCCAAACTTTGCCAATTACCCATTTATAGGATTTAATTTCGATATTAGGTTTAGGTATGTTGAATGTAGAAAAAGAAGAACCATTGAAGCGAAAAGCACCATCATTCGTACCCGCCCAAATAGTGCCCTTTTTATCTGCCAGAATTTTGCACCCCATACCATGCAGACCTTTCTCTTCCGTGAAATTGGTAAATGTTTTCCCATCATATTTGGAAGCACCCGCGTGCGTGCCAAACCAAATATTTCCTTCTTTGTCCTCTGCAATACTCGCCACCGTATTATCAACCAATCCATCTTTCATAGAAAAATAGATCAGCGACTTCCCATCATAACGCACTGCACCATCTGATATAGTTCCCATCCATAGGTTTCCTTTCGTGTCTTCAAATACTTCTACGACATACTCTGAAATCTGTGAGGCGGTATCCTGTTTCACATTGGGTTTGAAGGGAAAGGTCGTTAATTCGGTAGTTACTCTATTCCCTTCTGATAATTTTGGTTTTTCTTGTCCGTTGCAAGAAGCCAGAAAAACAAATATGAATAATAGGGAATAGGTTTGCTGATATACTTTGTATTGTATCATTTATGATTGAATTTATGAATTGAAGGTAGCAAAACTACCATTTTTACTAAAAACCTGAATAAAATAAGTGTAAAAGAATGTAAACGGAAATGTAAAACTTATGAGCCATTTTGCAAAAGATTAAATTCAAAAGCCAAAAAGTTTTTTTACACCGAAGGAATTGTTAAAATTGCATCCGATTGAGGCGACACGTACCCCCTCAGTATTTTTAACTTAAACTACATATCAGAAATGAAAAATATAATCAAACTAAGTATTTTATGCGTTTTTTCAATCACTTGTTTTTCGCTAACGAAGGAGGAAAGTAAGAAAAAACCGCACATCGTTTTCGTCACAGGCGATGAAGAATACCGCTCGGAAGAAAGTATGCCCATGTTGGGTAAAATACTGCATCGAGAATTGGGGGCAAAAATAAGCCTGTGTTATGCTTTGGATAGTGTAGGTATCATAAACCCCAACATCAATAACAATATCGCAGGTTTAGAAGCCTTGAAAACAGCCGATTTAATGGTTGTTTTCACTCGTTGGCGAGAATTGCCAAAAGAACAAGCCAAAATGATTACGGATTATGCGGAATCGGGCAAACCGATTGTGGGATTCCGCACGGCTACCCACACTTTTAAATACAATAAGGATACTTCCTTGTTTTACCTCAATGATAACTGGCCCGCCAAAGTCTATGGGCAACAGTGGATAACACACCACGGTCATTTTGGCGATAATGAAACGCCTTTAACATCGGTTTATCTGAAAGGTGAAACCAATACGCCTATTTTAAATGGGGTTCAACCTTTTCAAGCTTATTCGTGGTTGTACCATGTGGATGGTGGCAAATGGAAACTCAATGGCGATTGCAAAACGTTTTTAGAAGGAAAATCCCTAAAATCTGCCCATGAAAAGGCGGGTAAACTCGACCAATACCCTATCACAAACCCTGTGGCATGGACAAAAACTTATGCCACCCAAAATGGTAAATCGGCAAGGGTATTTTTCACCACATTAGGACATCCCTTTGATTTTAAAGAAGCTTCCATGCGAAAATTGGCACTTAATGGCATTTATTGGGCATTGAGATATGAAAATAAAATTCCGAAAATGGGCGTGAACCCAGATTTTGTAGATGAATATAAACCCAATGATTCTGGTTTTGGAGAGAAATTTAAAAAAGGCATGAAGCCAGTAAAGATTGGGAAGTAGATACCCCTAAAGTAATGCAGAGCGTATTGGCACAAAATGCACTCATATTTTTAGGTCGTACTACTCGTAATTATGTTCCAATTTGGTTATAGTTGCTCCTACCCTACCCTTTTAACAAACGATACATAAAAATGGACGGGTGACTTGAAGT
Source organism: Saprospiraceae bacterium (assembly GCA_043768285.1). Classification (GTDB taxonomy): domain Bacteria; phylum Bacteroidota; class Bacteroidia; order Chitinophagales; family Saprospiraceae; genus JAAFJT01. The sequence goes on from JAYVKQ010000067.1 coordinate 3,968, forward strand.
CATCCGTCCATTTTTATGTATCGCCTTCTTTTCCTCAAAATTTAGTGAAAATACTGAGGGGGTGCTTCAGATTTATCATACAATAATCCATTGACGTTTTCAAAGTAAATCTTGCATAAATATCGTTTTGATTTCCTCTTTGTTTTGTTCTATAAATTGCGACAATGCCGCATTTATGAGCGTTGAAACATTCTTAACATCTTTTTTGCGTTTTAAAGTCATCAATACTTCATAAATTTTCTTGTCAATATAGGCAAACTTACTTTTTTCATATGAAAAAGATTGCTCATTGAGGGCAGCAAAAAAATCATCCGAAAGGCTAAAATGAGGTGAAAGAGCATCTTCTGCAACAACCGTTGTTTTCTCTTGCTTAATGACTTCTTTCACTGGCTTATCCACTACCTTTTTTTGCTTTACGGGCATTTTAACTTCTTGTACAACTTTTGGTGGTTCAACGAGCGTTACTGGTTGCGTTGCAGTATTTAATACTGGTTCTTCCTGTATCGGGTTACTATCTACTTGTTTTTCACGTTCTTTAAATGTTTTTACCAAATTTTTTATCGTACTCATCGTCAATATTATTATTATTTAAAAAAATGGTTTTCAAATTGTCGCAAAAGCGGATTTAATTAATTTTTGTATAAATAAAATCAAACACGTCTTCCACTATTTTTTTCTGTTCGTCCGTTATTTGGTAGGTATTGATACGCGCCAACGTAATGCGTTGCGTAATCGGCTTCGTAACAGTCCCTAATGCGCCCAATGCAGCATCAGCTTTACTTTTCAAATCGCCATATGCTACGCTATTATTGAATTTGTTGGGCACAAAAAATATGCGCTTATTCGGGTCAAAATGTTTGACAATTTCTGCAAATGTCAGCGTACTACCAAAGGCATATTTTTCATATTGAAACGGACAGATGACAAAATCTGCATCTTTTAAGATAGGAATTAAGCTATCATCATCCAATCGCCCTGGCAAATCTATGATAACAATAGTGCCATCATTCTCAATTTGTTTGGCATAATGTAGATAATCGGTTGTTTCAATGGGTAAAATCTCATAAGGCATTTCATTAGTAGAATGTGTATTATCCCCTTGCCTGTGTTCTTCAATGGTTTTTTGAAAGTCCATATCCATTATTAGAACTTCCTTTTTTTTGATAAGTGTTAAATAATTAGCCAACATAACGCACAATGTTGACTTACCTACCCCACCCTTTTGATTGCCTAAAACAATTTTCATGTCTCAATTTTTAGTTAATAATCAATTTTCTGGAACTACTTTTTATGTTTTTATATAATTTCAAACCCTATTTTAGCTTCACATTACCTTTAATACTGGCTTTTAGATGTATTCAGTTACCACTTTATTTCTAAGAAAATACAAATCAATCTAACTAAACACGCGATTTGCTTTATCAGCCGAAAAACGGAAAGGTACTTTTAAGGACTTTTAGTCTGTCTTTAGAGCGCATACCGACAAACAGTCAGAAATAAAATATCTTGTGCTTAAAAGCAAAAAAAATAAGCATATTACATCACTGCCAGCTATTTCAAAAACTTACCACAACAAAAGTATGTTTTATAAATTTATTATTTAATAATTTTATAAAATATTATTTTTATTATTTAACAATTTTCAATTTTTAGTTTATTTTAATACTATATTATTATTAATTGCTAATAATATAAAATATTATTTTAATAAAAATATTAAGTTAATAAAAATATAGTTTTAAATTTTTATAAAATTACAAAATCATAATATTATAATTTATATAAATTAATAATTTTTTATTTTTATAAAATTACAAAATAATTAGTTTATATTATTTTAATTTTATAAAAATATAATAATAGATTTTTATAAAATTGAAAACTATCCCATAATGGATTAAATCGCGCTGATAGCATAAGTTTCGGTTAAAATATAGGGCAGGATACTACTTTTATCAAAATAGGTTGGGAAAACACAAACATAATAGATAACAATAATAGTAGAATAGAAGAAAGCTACCCCCTCAGTATTTTTCTTGAAAATTGTCAAAAAAAACAGGAAACGATTGTTCAAAAAAGTTATAGTTTCCTGTAGTTGAAAAGATTTTAAAAAAAATAAAGAGACATCATCATCAAAATAAAGCGCATTTGTTGTTGTTTAATTATTTTTATTTTTTTTATTGTTTTATCCCTTCATAATTCTTTAGATTTCAATGCTTTATAACACCAACTATAACCAATTTGGAATAAACTATAACCAAATTGGAAAATAATATAACTTTATTGGAACTAACTATAACTAATTTGGAATAAACTATAACCAATTTGGAAAATAATTATTTTCCAAATTGGTTATAGTTTAAATTATTTATTTATTTTTACCCCTTGTATCAGCCTTTTTGTTCCAAATTGGTTATAGTTCATCTCGAATCTTACATATTATGCAAAAAAAGAAGCATAAAAATAGTGGTATTAAGCTTATTAAAAAGTCTAATCAGTTGATTGAGGCGCGGTATAAGTTTGATATTTGGGAACACCGAATGTTTATTTCGGTATTAGGCGGTATTCGTAGAGATGACGAAGACTTTAAAACCTATCGCATATGGTATAAGGACGTAATTAAGACTTTTGGCTTGAAATCGGGGCAATCTTATGGCTTTTTGAGGGATGCAGCAAGGAGTTTGATGCGGAAAGTATTCAAAGTAAGTAGTACCGACAAAGGTTTTAATCGAGAAACTGAATACCATATTATTAGGTCTGTGAATTATTTGACTGAAGGTGAACAAGGAAAAGGGGCGGAACAACAACAATACGTGGATATTACATTCGACCCCCAAATGAAACCCCTTTTGCTGCAATTACAGAAGAACTTTACCGCCTATGACCCTCGAAATATAACCAAATTGGGAATATTTGGATTACGCATATATGAATTACTCAAACAGTATGAAACCATCAAAAATAGAACCCTCGGCATTGATGAAATGAAGCGAATGTTTGAAATAGAAGAAGAATACCCGCTTTTTGCCAATTTATACCAAAAAATAATTACCCCCTCAGTAGATGACATCAATCAATATACAGACATAACTATAACCAAATTGGAAAAGATTAAAGAAGGGAGAAAGGTAGTATCCCTCCGTTTTTTCTTTGAAAGTAAACCACAAGAACAGGTTAAAAATATGCGCAATGAAGGGTTTTCTGAGCCTATTCAGTTACCATTATTAAGTGATTTTGAAGAAGTAGCGCAAGAAGATACGCCTGCCCTTTTTGACAAATACTATCCTACTATCGGGGGGTTTTGGGGCATCAATGAACAAGAGTTTAAAAAAAGAATCAAAGGCAAAAGTGATAAAGATATAGAAACGGCTATTGAATTTACTAAAGAAATCATCAAAGCTGGAACGGCTAAAAACCCTGCGGGCTTGTTTTTAGATGCCTTATCGAATGGGCATAAAAGCAAGGAAAGTATAAAAAAATCGCTGGTAGAAACCAAGAAAAAACAGCAAGAGGAGAAAACCACCAAAATAAAACCTATCTTAGAGACCTTAACCGAATGGGAGAACAACTACGCAAAAGCTCTCAATGATGGTATCCGTAGTATTACCGAAAATGACCCCGAAGTCACCATCCAAGTCATTGAAAAGTTAAAAGACAAATACCGTATGTTGGGCGATAAAATTACTGGAAAAACGATTGAAGATTTTCGTAAAAATGAAATGCTAAGAGGATTAGTCAAACAGGAAATAATCAGTATGTACCCAGAACAGTTTGACACGATACATGAAGCCTATCACCCTAATATTGAAGGGTTGAAAAAGGCGATTTTGGTTATTGATGAACATTATGTATTTTAGGAGTTTTGTATAATTATACTTGGCACTCTAATGATTTAAAAAAACTCCAAGATGGTTTTTAATTTCTTTCTATAAAAAATTTTCAATTTTTTATAGAAAGAAAATCAAAACCCGCCGCCCGTCCTGCGAAGCGTGAAAAACAAATCTTAGTTTTTTTAGAGTGCCAATTATACACGTTCAATGATAACGGCATAGCCTTGCCCTACGCCAATGCACATAGTCGCCAAAGCATACCGTTTATTTTGCTTCTGGAGTTCTAAAGCCGCACTATATGTGATACGTGCGCCCGACATACCCAACGGATGCCCCAAGGCAATTGCGCCGCCGTTGGGATTGATGCGTGGGTCGTTGTCTTCCAAACCCAATTGACGGATACAGGCTAATGATTGTGCTGCAAAGGCTTCATTGAGTTCAATAATATCTATATCATTCAAACTTAAACCTGCTTTTTTCAAAGCCAATTGCGTGGCGGGAACGGGTCCAATACCCATAATGCGCGGCTCAACACCTGCCACAGCCGAAGCCACAATGCGGGCTTTGGGCGTTAAACCATATTTTTTAACAGCATCCTCCGCTGCCATATAGATAGCCGCTGCCCCATCATTTAAGCCCGAGGCATTACCTGCCGTGACGCTACCATCTTTTTTAAAAGCGGCTTTCAGAGTGGCTAATTTTTCAATAGTGGAATTTGATTTTATAAATTCATCTTTTGAAAAAAGCGTTTCTTCCCCTTTTTTGATAGAAATACTGAGGGGGGTAATTTCTTCGGCAAAACGACCTGTATTTTGCGCTTTTGTGGCTTTCATTTGCGAATTATAGGCAAAAAGGTCTTGGTCGTCGCGGCTGATGCTGTACATGGCTACGAGGTTTTCAGCCGTTTTGCCCATGGCTTCTGTGCCGTAAAGTGCTTCCATTTTAGGATTGATAAAACGCCAGCCGAAACTGCTATCGAACATTTGGGCTTCTGTGCCAAATGGTTTCGATGTCTTTGAAATGACCCATGGTCCTCGTGTCATATGTTCGATACCGCCTGCGATAAAAATATCGCCATCGCCCGCTTTTATCGCCCTTGCCGCGTGAATAATAGCCGACATACCCGAAGCGCACAAACGGTTGACCGTCTCGCCAGGCACTGAGGGAGGGATGCCCGCCAATAGTAATGCCATCCGTGCCACATTGCGGTTGTCGTCACCCGCTTGATTGACGCAGCCGAGTATGACATCTGCAATCGTTTCAACAGGTATTTGTGGATTGCGTTTTACCAATTCCGCTAAAACATGGGCAGCCAAATCATCGCCTCTGACAGTTGACAATGTGCCGCCGAAGCTACCAATCGGCGTGCGAATGCCGTCAATGATATATGCGTTAGACATAATTTTATTTTTAAAAATTTTGAAAAAGGGGGTGTTCAAATTGAATATACCCTTGAAATTTGAACTATCTACGATTAGTAGAAGGTTCAAAAACAAATGATTAATCTTCTTTTTGTTTAGGTAAATGAGGGCTTTTTAATTTTTGAATATCAATTTTGAATTTTTGAAGGGTTTGGAGTTGATGTTGTGCTATATGGTGTAATTCCAGCAAACGTTCCTGCTTATCCATACCATATTTTATTAAAATAGCATTATAACTTTCTAAATTTGCTAAAACGGTTAATTGGTGTAAATCGGCAAAATCTCTTAAATTCCTGTTTTGTGCAACTTGGTCAGTATTTTGTAAACGCTAAACTTTGGACGTAATACCAAAAATAGCCATATTTATACTAAACCGAAAGTGGTTTTCGGATTTTGTGTATTTAATAGATTTACTAAATTTTAAAAATTTAGTAAATCTGACATCTCAAACTTGCAAA
>JAYVKQ010000068.1:0-3848 GCA_043768285.1 Saprospiraceae bacterium
AATAACAATATGAGTGTTAAAAATACTGAGGAGGCTAATTTACCACTGCATTTCTACGCGCTTGCCCCCCTTATCTGCCGATTTTTTAATGGCTTCAATGATTTTCAAATCAATCACCCCCTCCTCGCCCGATGCTAAAACAGGGGTGTTTTTGACGATATTCTCCGCAAAAGCGTCCATTTGCTTGATTTGTTGGTAGCTATCGCGCTTAAATTCTATTTTGCCTTTCGAGGAATTGCCCGTAGCCAAACCCGCCCCAAAACTTGGGCGCAATTCAAACCACTCGGACGCAGTGGTGGCATATAGGCGGTCAAAAAATGCGCCGTAGGTCGTCTCCGAATTGGATATAGCACCACTTGGATAGGTCATTTGAAACATCATGGCTTCATATATGCCTTTGAAAATAGTTTTATCGGACACAAAACCTTGTGCTAAAACGCTGCTGGGCAGTTCATTCACCGTGCGTCTTGCGCCTTGTATGGCATAGACCCCTAAATCCATAATCGCACCACCGCCGCCCATGTCCTTGTTCAATCGCCACGATTTGGGGTCTGCCATCGCATAGCCCAAAGAGGAATTGACTATTTTCACTGCCCCATACACTTTTTCAGTCGCCAAACGGCGCATTTCTAAATGGTGTGGCTCGTAATGGAGGCGATATCCAATTGCTAATTTCACTTTCGCAGCTTGACACGCCGCTATCATCTGTTCACATTCCTTGACGTTCATCGCCATTGGTTTTTCACATATCACGTGTTTACCCGCTTTGGCAGCGCGGATGGTATATTCGGCGTGCATACTATTGGGCAACACGATATAGACAATATCAATATCGGGATTGTCTTTTATACTATCAAAATTTTGATAATTATAGACGTTTTTGCTTGGAATATTGTACTGTTTCGCCCATTTTTCCGCTTTTTCGGGCGTACCTGTCACGATGCCAGCAAGATAGCAATTCTGTGTTTCTAACAAAGCGGGACCTAATTGGCGCATCGAATAATTGCCCAAACCAACTAATGCAACACCGAGTTTTTTGTCTTTTTTTTCAGAAAATGGAAGGCTATTTGTCATTATGATACCGCCAATACTGAGGGGTATATTTTTTATAAAGGTGCGTCTTTTCATGTTTTATTTATTTTTTATTGTAAGAATATTTTAAATGAGTAAAATTATTTTATAAAATAATTATAAATAATATTGGTATATTATTTTATTGAAATCATAAATACTTAATTATCAATATTTTATTTTTTATAAAAAATTCAATTAGGGCAAGTAGTTTAGGAAACTGTATTTTTTTTGAAAAAAATAAAATACAGTTTCCTAAACCACTGCCAGCCCTATTTTTCCCAAACATATCGCCTTACCATTGCTTCGCCGCCACCAGGATTATCTATCATACATTTTTCGACACAGATACCGCCCATTTTTTCATAAAAAGCAATGGCGGCGGTATTGGCTTCATACACCCATAGATAATAGCATTTTGGGTTGCTATTTTGCGATACCCATTTTTTCACCTTTTGCATCAATATTCTACCTATCCCCTCCCCTTTCCATTCGGGCAAAACGTGAAGATTGTCAATCAATGCGCCATATTTCGTGTCAAAGTCGTTTATTAGGCAGATAAATCCAACAGGTTTTTTATTGCCAAAAGCGATGATAATATGCGTTTTATCATCAATATTTGCCATTTTTTGTGACCATACGTTTATTCTATCAGCATAAACGTCACTATCTAAATAGGTATCGTTTAAGATGCCGCGATAAGCTGTACGCCAGCTTTCGGTATGGATATACGCAAGGATTTTCGCGTCTGATTTTTTCGCTTTTCTATAAGAAATTTTATTTTTTAACATATCAAATATATTTCAAAATACTGAGGGGGTATCAAGGTTGTTTATAATTTTTAGCTGCATCATCTAAAACCAAAATCCAATCGTTGCCATAAAGAAGGGTTTGCCATCTTTTTAAATGAACCGCTGGTTGTTACTGACTTGATATTGAGCCAATGCACCCAATGTTGAAACGGCTAAAAAAAGATAATAAGTGGTTTTTTCATAGGTCAATTTTTACAACGGTGCTAATAACTAATATTAAATAAACAGACTATACATAAAGAGATAAAAACGAACATAATATATGTTTTTTTATATAAAAAGCCGTGAATAATCTGTAATTATATCATTTTTATGAATATGAAAATAAATTACAAATTTATATAAATGGCAATCAATTTGATATACATATATTTATTACTACTTTATAGAAAACAACTATATTTCGATACCACACAACTATATGTAAATTTGCAATGAGAAAACAGCACAACTTATTACCACTACTATTGCTATTACCCCTTTTCAGTTTTGCACAATCCTTTGAACTCGGTGGCACTTTTGGCATCACTGGCTATATGGGCGATGTGAACGAAAAGTTCTATTTCCCTATCCAACGTAACCGCACGGTGGCGGGTGGCTTTTTGCGCTATCGTGCTACTGATGCTATTAATGTCCGTCTGAATATGTACCGTGGCTCAATTGCTGGCTCTGACTTGGATTTTACCAATAGCATTTGGCGCAAAGAACGGGGCTTTAGTTTCGTGTCACCTATCAAAGAATATTCCCTTACGGCAGAATATAATGTTTTGAAATTATTACCCAATACAAAAGATTTGCCTTTGTCTATTAATGCGCAAATAGGTGTAGGTTATGGTATTATCAATCCAAAAACAGATTATAACGAGCCTAATAAGATGTTTGAAGATGTTAGTATAGATAAATTGGCACAATTCAACCACAATATATTAATTTTACCGATTGGTGGCAGCGTTGAATGGCATTTTTCAAAAACATTTTCGTTGGGTATCGAAGCGGGTATGCGCAAAACATTTACTGACTATATAGATGGTGTCAGTCTTTTAGCTCAACCCAACCTTAAAGATTGGTATTTCATCGGTGGCATATCGCTAACGCAAAAACTAAATTGGATAGGCAGAGAAAAAAAGAGTTATAATGTGTCAAGAAGGCGGGTGAAATGCCCTTCTTTTTAAGACAATATAAGTGATATTTAAACTGTTTAATTTTGAGAAAGCCTATGATTGAATACACAATTATAGGCTTTTTTTAATGCATTTAAACAAATTCACCTTATTATTTTTAATTTTGCCAAAAATAAAAGTAATATGAAAAACACCCTCCTAACCCTCTTCTCCCGCGACCTCAACCGCTTATATAAAGACGTAGAAGCCTATCCAAACGATGCTATTTTATGGCAAAAAGTGGACGGCATTGCCAATCCTGCGGGTAATTTATGCTTACATTTGATAGGCAATTTGAATGAATATATAGGGCGGCAAATTGGGCATATACCTTATGAGCGCAACCGCCCGTATGAGTTTTCGGCAACCAATATACCCAAAGCCACTTTATTAGATATGATTACAAAAACGCAAATTGTGGTAGAAAAAGCCATTAAAGGCATTTCTGCAAAGCAATTTAAAGAAAAATATCCCGAAAATGTGTTGGGCTATGATATGACAGTCCATTTTTTCCTCGTACATTTGAGCGGTCACCTCAACTATCATTTGGGGCAAATAAATTATCATAGACGTATATTAGAGATAAGATAAAAATAAAATATACCAGATTTACATGATTTTAGAGGTGATTTGGTTTACTTTATTTCAATCTGTTTACATAGGAACGAGATAGGAATAAACAGCAGGCGAGCGTATCAAATTTGTTATCTAATTTTTTTACTTTAAATTTCAACAAATATGGACAACCAAATCGCCGTTTTTGAGCAAAAAAACATTCGCCACCTAGAACACGAGGGCGAAAACT
>JAYVKQ010000069.1:0-2722 GCA_043768285.1 Saprospiraceae bacterium
AAAGGATAGTATTTATTTGACATGGGAAGATAATACTAATAACTTAAATAATGGTAGAGATGTGTGTGTGACGTGGAATAACCGTGAATGTACTCTGAAAAATAATTATTTATACGCTAACAAATCCAATGCTAATATCGCATATACCAATCCGTATAATGCCAAATATGATATAATGGAAACTAGCGTATCTTTATTTGATGGTAATACATCAGAAGTGTTAGCAACACATAGTAAGAACTCGTTATATCAATGCACTATACTTCCCGTGTATTTAATATACAATAATGTATTAAAAACCAATCATAGACGCTACTTTGCACCTAACATAGGGCTTATTGGTTGGGAAACAACAACAGATACTTTCACGCTTAAAAAACATTATATACAATGAAACAAACAATATTATTATTCGTTATCCTATTGCATCTCCCTTGTTGCATCTTTGCACAAGATGTTTGTGGGTGGAATTTTAATTCTACCCACTCCTGCCAAATAAATGTAAACACCAATTATCCTAATTTTAATTCGCGCGAAGCCATAAAACGTGCTACATTAAAGTACAATATAGATGGAGGTGGGTGTACTGGCACACTAATCAATACAAGCAATAATAGACAACTATTTGTAACTGCTGCACATTGTTTAAAAAAAGGACCAACTTGTGATGGTAATTGGAAATCAACATATATTGATGAGAATAATCCAGGAGCAATCTGCACATTAGTATTTAATTACCAAAGCCCCAATGAAAATACACTTTCTACCCCATACACTAATGTGGGTTGTATAACCAAACAAACGAACAGTACAGATATAAATATACCGAACAACATAGGGAGTACCGTAATTAGTAAAGGTAACGAGTATGTTCATGAAAGTTTTGTGAAATTATTATATGTTACTAAATTCCCCTTGCTTGGCGGTTTTACGGATTGCACAGCAGGCGATATGGCGGTATTAGAAATACTTAAACCTATTCCTGCACATTTTAATGTATATTATGCAGGTTGGAGTCCAGAAACTTTTAATAAACCACCTTATGCGGTAATCCACCACCCCAACGGCGATGTGAAAAAAATATCAGAAATAAACGGTGGTACTACTTTAGATTCTGGTCCAATAAGTGTTGCTTGTAATATTATTACGCAATATATTGATATTCTGTTTGGTTGGATTTGGGGTGGAAGCATATCTACAAATGTAGTATGTAATTACTTGGAATCACAGCATTATAGCGTAAGTGTGAGTCATGGCGGAGGAGTAGAGCATGGATCGTCTGGTGCTGGGTTATTTGACCTTGATAATCAACTTATTGGCGTGTCATCGTCTTCATTAGGCGTAATAGATGTTAATAATCAACATCCTTGCTCGGACATTAGACCTGTAGAATTATATGGTAAGTTTAGAAATCAGTACAACACTTATAATCTGCGCAGTATACTTAATCCCACTGATAATATGGTTTTTCATTTATTGGGTATGGCTGGTTGGCAACGAACTTTTTATCCTGTCTTATCAGATTTGAATGGTTTATATTTTCCTGCCAACCATTATCAAGCACAAAACAAAGTACGATTGAATTCTACTTCTACAATAACGAATAGCACTACACGAGAATTGACAGTACTAAACGGTGCAAATTATGAGTTTAACGCCACGGGTGCAATAGATATACAGCCAGGTTTTGAGGCGCAAAGTGGCTCCGATGTAAGTTTTAATACAGGTGTTACGCAGTTTCAAGCCATAGAACAAACGCCAAATCCAGCACGTGGTTTGCCAAAACTACCAAAATACAAGGAATTCGCCATAGAAGAAGCAATGAAAGCAAAGCATTATGAAAGTAAAGAAATGGATATTATACCAAATCCAATGACGAACCGCTCTGTACTCACGTGGAGTAATCCGAGTAATCAAGCCACGCATATTCGTATTGCAGATGTTTCAGGCAGATTAGTCAACGAATTACAAAAATCATTCGGCAGCCAAACCGTTTTAGACCGTAACGACTTGATAGCAGGTTTTTACTTTGTAACCGCTACCTTAGAAGATGGCACTACTTACACACGCAAACTGATTATTACGGAAAAATAAACCATTTCCAAAAATTAACTAAAACTTAAAAATCAATAAATATGAAACCGATATTTACCAAAGCCGTTGTGTTGGCTTTCGCATTGCTTAGCGCAATGAATGTGCAAGGGCAAGACGCACAATTTTCGCAGTTTTTCAGTACGCCGATGCGCCTGAACCCTGCAATGACGGGCTTGTTTAATGGCTCGTACCGCGTAGCCGCAAACTACCGCGACCAATGGTCAAGCATTATTGGTAGCCAAAATGCGTTTCGGACGTATGCGGGTGCTGCCGATATGAACTTTTTTGTGATGAAAGCCGATGTTGCAGGTTTGGGCTTGCAGGTTGTGCGCGACGAAGCGGGCGCAGGGCAGTTCACAAATACAACGGCTGTATTGAGCGGCTCGTATGTAAAACAACTTTCGGGACGCAGACGCGGCTGGAAACAAGCCGAACACTATATTTCGGGTGGTTTGCAAGTCGGTATGGGTCAGAACGCCATTACCCCTGGTAAATACCAGTTTAGTACGCAATATATTGCGGGACAGTATAACGAAAATATCGCTTCGGGCGAAAATTTTGTTACTGATAGCAAAACTTATATTGACCTGAACGCAGGGTTGATGTGGTATGCGCTGTTTAACGAACA
>JAYVKQ010000070.1:0-7826 GCA_043768285.1 Saprospiraceae bacterium
TTATAATCAGCCATTTATAAAAATTTAAATACCTAAAGTCGTTATTTTACAATATTTAAAACGCTTTTTATCAATATTTTATTACGCAACCAGTTCAAAGATAACGCAAATATAGGAATTTTGTTTTAAAAAAATAAGAGGTAGCTACCTATCAAGACAACTACCCCTCAGTAATTTTCAGAAAAATTAGACTTATAATTTTAATACTTTTTTAGATACAATATTTTGGTTATCTACCACTTGCACCATGTAGGCACCTTTCGCTAAATATTGCAAATCAAGTGATTTAGTATTATCACCCACGTTGATAGCCCATTGCTCAGAGGCTACTGTTCTGCCGCTAATATCCGAAATACGTAAATCGAGCGATTTAGATATTTTACTGTTTAAGTTGATAAAAACAGTATTCGGTGTTGGGTTTGGCGATAGTTCAATTTTGACGTTTTCAGCCAGTTCGTTAGTAGCCGAAGTCGGCGAACTGAAGGTGATAGAAACGGAAGGCGTACCATTGTCACCGCCATTGCCAGAGTTGGCATTAGCCGCATTACCAGCGGCATAAAAACGGATAGCCCCTAAATCAGTAGCGGGTGCTTTCCAACGTACATTGATGACATTTGACGCTAAACGAGCATTGTGTCCTGCATATGTGCGTCCCGATGCCGTGATAACATCAATACCAATGTTAGCATCTTGCTTATCCTTAGGCAAAAATCCTTTTACATTTGAATTGTCAGCCGCCCTAATATCAATCATTTGGAATCCAAAGGCTGTTGGCGTACCACTGGCGGCAGTGATGGTCATACGAATGGTATATTGTCGCCCGAGAGCATAGCGGGTTACAGGTGTCGTACCTAATGAATCGAACAATTGGAGTGTAGCAGTTGGATTAAAAGAGCCTCCGTTGTGACAAGTGGCACAAGTACCCACTTCATCACCTGGCGCACCTGTATAACCTTTTTGTTGGGCAGCAACAGGACCTCTGGCATTACTGATTAATGTAACAGCTATAGCAACACAAGCAACCAGAGCGTAAATTTTGTTTTTCATAAATAATGGATTTGATTTGATTAATAATTTTACATATATTTTACAAACTACGCAGTCTGTAACAAAGCCGTTGCCAATGCATCGATTAATTCTTTCAAAAAGCTATATCATTATTTATCAGCAATTTAATTTAACATCGGTAAGTAAAAGCAAAATAACCCGTTTTATATCTGTCAAACACGCCTCCCCCCTCAGTATTTTTCAATAAATTTGCTTTTTTACAAGAAAAAGTAAGCAATTATCATATCAAAATACTATCTTTGCACCGCTTTTTGAAAAAGCAAGCCTAAATGCTCGGGCTTGATGTGAGCGAGTAAATTTAAACCATTAAAACAGTTAAACGTTTTCCAAAGATTTTGAGTGCAGTTATTTCTCATAACTATTTCAATATCAATGGGTTTATAAAACATTAACTGCGCAATTTTTTTATTAATGACTAACGAAAATGTAAACGAGGAATTAGAAATAGTTCCAGAATCAACAGCGGAAGTAGCGACTGAAGTCGTCTCAGAGACAGTAACAACTGTATCAGAGGCAGTAACAACAGTATCAGAAGTAGCAACTGCCGTTAAAGCACCCGTCCAAAACGTGGCTCCTATCGAAGATGCAACAGCAGAAGAAGAAGAACCACTCCTTGACGAACTTTTAATTGAAGTACCTGCATTGGGTTCTGCGCACGATGATTTCGACTGGGCGCGTGATAAGCGTGGTCGTGTTCTGTATTCGGAAAGCGAGGCAAAGAAATTTTTGGCGCAATACGAATCAAGCATGGGTTCACTCACGGCTGGCGAGATTGTGAAAGGACGTGTATCGGCTATGTCTGGCAATGATGTTGTTTTAGACATCAACTACAAATCAGATGGCTTGATTGCGTTGAGTGATTTCCGCGATATCCCAGATTTGAAAGTTGGCGATTATGTAGATGTATATGTAGAAAGCCAAGAAGACGCAAAAGGGCAATTGCTTTTAAGCCGTCGTAAAGCGAAATTACTACGCGCATGGGAAGCTATTTTGGATTCATTCCAAAACCATACAGTTATCCGCGGTCAAGTTATCAGCAAAACAAAAGGTGGTCTTATCGTGGACGCTGGCGGTTTGGAAACATTCTTACCAGGTTCTCAAATTGACATCAAACCTGTTGTTGATTACGACCAATATGTTGGTAAAATCATGGAATTCAAGGTTGTCAAGGTTAACGAGACAATCAAAAACGCGGTGGTATCGCACAAAGCACTTATCGAAAGCGATTTGGCAGAACAACGCGAGCATATCATCGGCGGTTTGGAAAAAGGTCAAGTTTTGGAAGGTACTGTCAAGAACATCACAGACTTCGGTGCATTTATGGACTTAGGTGGTGTAGATGGCTTGTTGTACATTACAGATATTTCTTGGGGTCGTATCACACACCCAAGCGAGATATTGCATCTCAACCAAAAGGTCAATGTCGTGGTATTGGATTTCGACGAAAACAAAAAACGTATCAGTTTGGGCTTGAAACAACTACAACCGCATCCGTGGGAAGTATTGCAAGCCGAAATCGTTGAAAACTCAATCGTAAAAGGTAAAATTGTAAACATCGAAGATTACGGTGCTTTCTTAGAAATAAAGCCAGGTGTTGAGGGTCTTATCCACATCAGCGAAGTGACTTGGGCAAATACGCCAATCAACGCGAAGGAATACTTCAAATTGGGTCAAGAAATGGAAGCTCGCGTGGTGACTATTGACCGCGACGAGCGCAAAATGTCTCTTTCTATCAAGCAATTGACGGGTGACCCGTGGAATACGATTGAAGAAAAATACCCTGCTGGTTCAAGCCATCAAGGTGACGTGAAGAACTTGACGCAATATGGTGTATTCGTAGAGTTGGAGCCAGGCGTAGGTGGTATGATTCACATCAGCGACCTATCTTGGACGAAGCGTTACGCGCATCCATCTGAATACACGAAAGTGGGTAACAAAATCAATATCGTTATCTTAGAAGTAGATAGAGACAACCGCAAATTGTCACTTGGTCATAAGCAAACGGAAGACAACCCTTGGGATAATTTTGAGAGTATATTCCCAATCGGTTCAGTACACGAAGCGGAAGTATTGCGTAAAGACGACAGAGGTGCTATCGTTGCCTTGCCTCACGGTTTAGAAGCGTTCTCACCCGTAAAGCATATCAAAAAAGAAGACGGTACATCGGCTGAAGTCGGTGAAAAATTGCCTTTCAAAGTGATTGAATTCAACCGTGACGACAAGCGCGTATTGGTATCGCATAGCCGTATCAATGAAGAAGCGAAACGTGCAACGGATGATGCCAATAAAAAAGCGGCAGAAGATGAGGTTGTAGAAACCCGCAAAGCGGTAGAGGATACACAAGCCCAAGTACAGAAAGATACTTTGGGTGACTTGGCTGCCCTAGCTACTTTGAAAGACCAATTAGGTTAATTTAGAGAATTTTAAAGTTAAACCATATTTTTGAATCCCTGATGCTTTGCATTGGGGATTTTTTTTGGTTTTTTATCCCCTATTCTTCATCAAATCTTTAAATTTATCCAATAACCGCTCGACAACGCGCCTATCTTCGGTGATGATATTGGCACTGCCTTGCATCTCTTGTTTGAATTGTAGCTTTTTGTCATAGCTTGTTGTCAAATCATTAGGCATAGTTATCTCTACTTGGTATTCCTCCTTTTGGGGAACGGCAGCGATATTATCAACGGTACCCCTCAGTATGCCGTACTGCTGATACGGAAAAGCCTCTAATCGGACGTTGGCATTCAAGCCCGTTTTTACTTTGCCTGATTGCGCAATAGGCACAATGGCTTTGCATACCACTTTACTTGCGCCCTCTTTTGGCACAATCGTAAACACCTCCTCGCCTACCGCAATGCTTTGTTGAACACTCCATATTTTGGCAAAAGAGACCGTTCCTGCAATGGGGGCAATAACCAAATAAGTTTGTTTCCATTCTTCGATGGCGGCGTTTAGGCGGCGGGTATCTTCGGCGAGGGTGAGTTCTTTGGCGTTTTGGCTATCGCCTTTGTTTTGGGTGAGGTCATTTATTTGGGCATCGAGTTGCCCGATTTGCATTTCGTTGTTGATAAAAGCGGCTTCGTTGGCTTCTATTTGTCGCTTTTGTTGGAGATATTGGGCGTTGAATTTTTCAAAATCGGTGTCTGAAATGACCCCCTCAGTATTTAGGGTCTTTTGGCGGGTCAGTTCCTTTTCAGTTAGGGCAAATTCTTTGGCTTGGATGTCTTTTTGTTTTAATAGATTGATATTCAACGATTTAATGGCTTCTATTTGCTGCGTGAGGTAGTGTATTTTCTGTAATACACCGTTTTTTTCTAAGAAATAGCGATAATCTTTTAGGTTTTGGGTGAACGTGGAATAGGCGTTTTGCAACGCGCCTAATGTTGCCCCCCCTGCCCCCAGAGGGAGTGAAAACCGCGCTAAAAGCCCACTCTGGGGGTTGGGGGGTATATTTTTGAGTTGCGATTCTAATGTCAACACATCTTTATAATTGGCAGTATTCTCCATCACGGCTAACAATTGTCCTGTTTGCACGAGGTCGTTGTTTTTGATTAAAATATGGGAAACCCTGCCCCCTGTTTTAGACAGCACCCGAATAGGCGGATTTTCAGTTGTGAGAACCACTTTGGCGGTAACGATGTCGGGATATTTGATAAAATAGGACATTGCCAATAGTAGGGATACCACACAAGCAATAGCTGTGATACCAAACCTAAGAAATACTGAGGGGGGACGACCTATGAATTGTATTAACTCTTGACGCTCGTTGAGGGCGATGTCTTCGGGGTTTGTGATGTAGTTGGACATAGTGCGGTGTTGTTTGGTTGTGAAAAAAATTGTATATTTGTGCTATGAATAGCATTGAACAATATATAGAAAAAAGAAAAAGTCTATTTTGGTCGGTGGGCAATAGCCACAAAAAAGACATCAGCGAAACCTTGTTGGTTGAGACTATTCTCAATTACGGGACAATGGAAGATGCGCGTGAATTGATTTCACTTTTGGGTTTAAGCCACGTTGCAACCATCTTTTTCAGCAATACGGAAAACAAAACACGTCATAATTACTTTCCAGAAGTAGAAAACTATTTTCGTCTATATTTTAAACGCCATGCACTCTAATTGAGTGACGAAGACATCAAAGCCTTTTTAACCGACTTAGTAACGCGACAATTGTAGCACACATTATACATTATACATTCGTCACCATTTCCCGCATCCCATAATGCTCTATTGCTTTTTGTTTTAAGGGGTTGGTACTCCATTCTTCCCATTCGCAGGTGTAGGGATTGTAGCCGCATTTGAGGGGTTTTGAGTACATATCTTCTGGATTTTCGATGTAGGCACGGCAATCGGTGCAGATATAGCGAAACTCGCAGTCCTTGCACACACTGATTTGGTCTTTATTGACGAACCAGTATTTTTTAAAATCGGGATGCTCTAACGCCTGTTGCAGCGTCGTATCTTTGATATTGCCGTAGTGTTCTTTCATGCTGGGGCAGTTGCGGATATACCCCTCAGTATCTATGCTGATTTTGCGATTTAAGCAGGTGTTGTGCTTTTGGGCTTCGGTGAAGGTTTTGATGTTGATGGTGAAATAATCGGGCGAAATAATGCCGCAATGATTAGACGATGTAATAGCATCTTCAATAAAAAATATATGCCCCATGCTTTGCTCTGAAAGGTGTAATGTTTCAGTGACGGGCGCAGAATGGGCATATATTGAAAAAACTCTCGGATATTGCTGGCAGAAGTCAAACAATAGTCTTTTATCAAAATCGGATTGATATTTTATGATTAACTCAACGGAAACAATGCGCTTATCCTCGCATTTTTGAAGTATATCCTCAAAAAAAGAAAGCGGTCTATCCGAAAAACTACGAATTTGGATATGCTTACTACCTAATTTTTCAAATTCTTCGATGATGCTTTCCCACGGCAAACTGGGTGTATGGGCATCAATATCAATGATGGCATTCGTAATTTTAAAAGGCTCTTCCCAACGTAAGTCCATTTTGGGAAAATACTGAGGGGTGTCGGTGAAAAAGATGTATTCTTCTTTTTCTAATTCTGTAAAATATTCATCTATAATCTCGTCATATTCATTATTGTAAATGGCTTTAACTTCATTGACAGTTTTGCCATCATGTTCCGTTAGTATTTCATACAAAGCAGAGGGGAGAAACTGATATGTTTTACGTTGTATATCACAGACTAAAGCACGCTCTGCCCCAGCAATTGGGAAACAGCAAGTAAATAATCTGAAAGGTTTGTTGTAACTCATGTCTGTTTTTTGATGATTTTGCTCAATGGTTTGTAATGTGTATGCACTGGATATTTATCTGTATTGTAATAATTTATGTTGATAAACTTTTGTTTTTCTTGATATTCGGGCTTGGGTGGCTCCTTTTCTTCAAGCGGTTTCACAAAAAACTGAAACCCGATAGGGAGGTATGATAACTCTTCATCTGTGAATAATTTTTCCATATTTTTTATGCTTCGCTTTGTAGATAATTGGCTATTTTTTCTTCCAAATAATAATTACAGTTTTCAGATACCCAACCGAATTGACCTGTTGGGTTCACTTCTAAAAAAACATATTCCTCTTCTGGAGTTACTATCATATCAATTGAGCCGCTATCCAAATCTAATTTATCCATCAGCTTTTGTAGTTTTTCCTCAATTGCTTTTGGCAACACATAAGGTATATTTCGATTGGGCTTTTCTCTGTTGTAATTGCGATAGTCTAATTTTGTTTTTTCGTCGTTTTGAGAGAATATTGCCATTGGGTAGAATTGACTTTTCATGTAGAATATGCGTAACTCGAAAACTTTTTCTACTTTCTTTTGAACTAATGTTGGGAAAAATCGCTCACCTAATGTACTTAATAAATTTTCTGTAACTAATTGTGTGCTAATTGTTTGTGCATAATTAGAATGTTCAATTTTAAACATATTGCCAATTGTTTTGGTAATACAATCACCATATTTTTGAACAAAAGATATTAAACTACTTCGACGAGTAGTAATTAATGTTAAAGGTATTTTTAGTTCAAAAGCTTGCGCAATTGATAAAACTTCAAGTTTGTTTTGCAATAATTCTTTATAGAAGCAACCCAGAGAACGTTTTGACTTTAAGTGAAACTGAATATAGGTATTTAACTTTTCCCACTCTTTATCTAAGTTATCCCGTAATCTTTTATCATCTATATTAATTTTATCTAAATCAATATCTAATACAAAACAATCTCTACGATACCAATACGAGTAAATTTTGTTTGTATCAATTTTTTTGCTATTACTTAGATTAAGCGTTGAGTTTGAACTATCATTGCCCATATGTATATCCAAACTAATTAGATAGTTTTCTTTACTAATTCTTACGAAACCCATATTGAGCCAGTCAATAACTTCAATAGTACTTTTATCCGCTAAATTTGATAATATTAGAACCATTGTTTAGTTGATATTTAGAATTTCTTTTTTGTGACCAATATTTTTGTATCCTGCACCTGCTCTACTAAAATCTTCTTTCACAAAATCTGGGAATATTCCAGTACATATACCCGCAGTTAAATAAAAACGTCTATCAATTGCATTAAATCGTATTATTTTCATATATTCTTCAACCGTATTCATCCCATTTTTTACCCTTTCTTGATTAATTTGATTTAATCTATCCGTTGTGGTTAATTGAACAAAAACAGAATCTCCTGTTACAATAAAATAGAAGCTATTCATTGGATTCAAATTATGAGTA
>JAYVKQ010000071.1:0-6655 GCA_043768285.1 Saprospiraceae bacterium
CAAGGAGCTTATCGTTATTGGTCGCTCTCAAACGCGCTTGTATGCTTTTTTTGAAAAAAATCAAGTCTATCGCGGTTTAAAAAAAGTAAATGACACCACTTAGCAACTATATTTTTTAAATTATATTGAATTACGCAAAAATGGTGATACTTTAGATAGCGTTACCGCAAAACTCGCTAAGGATACTGTATTGCGGGATTGGCTTTTTCCAATATCATCCCAAATAGATTTTAATAACCCCAACCAATGGTTCACTGCATTAGAAATAAACTTCGACCCCCTCAGTATTTGGAGGCATTATGACCGCCCAACCCTGATGATTTTTAGTCAATATGACGATTCTACCCCAACTGAAGTCGTTATTTCAAAAGTTAAGGCTCTTAATAAAAAGAATATTAAACCCATATTAATCCCCCAAGCACAACATATTGGCTTACAAACTGCCTCGGTTTGTCAAGGAGATATATCAACTTTAAACCAGTTCAATCCTATGTTTTTCAAAGAGATAACAGAATGGTTGTCGAAATTATAGGTTACTTGGATAGTTTCCGAAAATAGTATCGGAAATTTTCCGAAACTTGCACTTTCATTTAACATAAGTAAAATGAAGGGGAAAAACGTAACGATAAAAGAAATTGCCCAACGCTTGGGTATTGCTATCTCAACGGTATCGCGTGCCTTGCACGATGCCTACGATGTCAGTCCCGAAACCCGCCAAAAAGTATTGGCATTAGCAGAAGAATTGGACTATCGCCCCAATCCTTTCGCCGTCAGTTTGGTCAATCACAGGACCAATATCATCGGCGTGTTGCTACCCGAGATAGCAACCCATTATTTTTCTACCGTCGTAAAGGGTATTCAAGATGTGGCATATAGCGTGGGCTATAATGTCATGTTTTTCATTTCGAATGAGTCATTAGAAAGAGAAAAAATAATTCTTAAAAGCTTGAATGTCAATAGTTTAGATGGACTTTTGGTATCCGTGTCGGCGGAAACCAACACTTCGGAACATTTCCGAAAGTTGTCAGAAAAGGGCTTACCTATCGTGTTTTTTGACCGCGTATTGAGTGATATTGTCACCTCAAGAGTAATACAAGACGATTACCAAGGCGCGTTTAATGCCACAGCGCATTTGATACAACAAGGGTATCAACGCATAGCCCATTTAGCAGGACCTAAGAATTTAGAAATGGCGCAACAAAGGCTACAAGGCTATACGGATGCTTTGGCTCAAAACAATATGACCATCAAAAAAAGCTATATCATTCATTCGGGTATGTCGCAAGATGAAGGCACTAAGGATATATCTAAACTATTGGCTATCAAGCCTTTACCCGATGCGATATTCGCTGTCAATGACCGCAAAGCGATTGGGGCAATGTTGGCTTTGCGGCGATATGGGTACAAAATTCCGCAGCATATTGGCATCGTTGGTTTTTTGAATGCGCCTATGTCGGAAGTTGTTTCCCCAAGCCTTACGACTGTTGAGCAAGCGGCTTATGAGATTGGGGCAAAAAGCTGTCAATTGCTCATTCAGCACATCAAAAACCCCGATATGGAACCGCAAACGATTATGATGCCGAGTAAGTTGATTATCAGAGAGTCGAGTATAAAAAGTGGTTATTGAATTCCTAAGTATCTAAGAGTTAAGCCTTATAAACCCTCCGTCAATCGGATAGTCCGAACCCGTTATAAAACTGGCTTCATCACTACATAAATACAAAGCTAAAGCGGCTATTTCTTCTGGTTTTGCCATGCGCCCGATGGGTTGCGATTGGGAGAGTTTTTCAAATATTTCTGCCTCGCGACCTGCATAATTTTTGGCTAAAAAACCATCCACAAAAGGCGTATGCACCCGCGCAGGGGAGATAGAATTGCAGCGAATTTTGTCTTTTATAAAATCTTTGGCTACGGTCAAAGTCATATTATAGACTGCCGCTTTCGACATCGAATAGGCAAATCTATCACTTATACCCACATGGGCTGCCACACTCGACATATTGACAATCACCCCTCCCCCATTTTTTTTCATCAAAGGAATGGCTGCATTGAGGCAATTATACACGCCCTTGATATTGACATCTATCACACGGTCAAAATCAGCTTCGGACGTATTTTCAGCGTTGCCAATATGCGCAATACCCGCATTATTGACCAATATATCTACCGTGCCTATCATTCTGAATATCGTTTCTACTGCTTCGTGGTTCGCCACATTGCAAGCGTGTGGGATACCTACTCCCCCATCAGTATTAATGATATTTAAAGTGTCTTTGGCGTTATCGTCATTGAGTTCGAGGATATGCACTTTCGCGCCTTGGTTGGCAAACAGTACCGCTATGGCTTGACCAATGCCACTACCGCCGCCCGTAATGACAGCTACCTTGTTTTCTAAACTGAACATATATTTTAATGGATAATGGATAAAATTATAGATATAAAAATAAAAAGTGCTATAACTAACTGTTTTACAATTAGTTATAGCACTCTCTGTTTTAGATTATTATTTATGACTTTCAGCATCCAACTCCTTGAAAAAAGCATGGACTTGGCTCTCGCTTATTGTCATCAAATTAGCAATTTTAGAAACAGAAAAACCTTCCTTACGCATATTGGCAACTACTGATTTGAGCATATTATGATGCTTTAGCTCGGCTTCTGTTCGCCCTGTTTCAATACCTTTTTCCATGCCTTTTTCCATGCCTTTTTCCATGCCTTTTTCCATGCCGATAGCAATACCTTCTTCTTTGGCTTGCCTATTTAATATTTCATCTACGCCCATTGGTTTATCAATTTTTAAAAGTTCTTCATAATTTTCTTCAAATATACGATTGATTTCTGGTTTTTCAAAACGAATATACGCTTTTATAAAACGTAATAGTTTGCGAATGCGTGTTTTCTCTACATTTTTATCTAACAATCGGCGCATCAAATCAAGTTTTAAATCTAATAATTCTTCCTCGCTTAACTCTTTCCGTTTTTGTTTGATAGCCCAATAGGTTGTCAATATTACCGCATCAAATAAATTATCTGATACCGCCAATACTGAGGGGTCTTGCTTCAATACTTTATAGGTTGGGTATTGGTACGTCATTACAGTACCTAAAAAAGAAGTTCTGTAACAATTTGGCTCGTAGTTAGGGTCAGTATCCGTAAAGATTGCCAATATTCCAATCGGCATTTTGAAGCGATCAAACAGCCGATAGTAGTAGATAAATTCTCGTTCCTCATAGTAATCATGCCGATAGCCGTGTACTTCTGGATGAATTAAAATATACCTTTCGCCACCACCTATCAAGGATATTTGGATTAATTTATCAATATTTCTACTGCCTTGTTCACTTTCTGGTAGGATTTGAGACAGTTCTTTGTCTAAAAATAAAATAGGCTTTGAGAAATCGAATAGATGTAGGTCTTGGGCATAGAATTTTTCTAAAAAATCCATTATTAAATCCTCAATAATACCTTTCCAAAGTTCATCGTTTGTCATAATATATCTACGGTTATCGTTAATAGGAATACTTTAAACCATAAATATAGAGTTGTACTTTTTCATCAGTACAATTTATATAGGTCTATTTTTGACATTTTTTTTAAATGTATAGAAAAAAAATCACTTTAAAAAGTTCCAAATACTGAGGGGGTGCTTATCCTACCACTTCACAATCTTACGCACCACCAAACCCTCTTTTGAATGAAAAACCATCAAATATAGACCTTCTACCAATCCAGATATATCTATTTTCTGAAAACCTTTACCCGAAAGTGATTGCAGCAAACGCCCGTGCACGTCGTATATCTCTAATTTTTCGACCTTTTCGCCATTGTCTATTGTCATAAAACCCTTTGTTGGATTGGGCGATAGGACAATCGGTTTTAAATCAGCAGTGGCAATACCTGTGGCTTTTATCGCCCCTTTTATGGATAATGATAGTATGGATAAAGGTGGCAAACTCACTGTCATGCTGTTATTGGCAATGTTAATCGTACTCGTTTGAATGGCATTTTGTGTATGCGATACAAAGGTTTCTGTGGTCGGTAAATTAGACAACAAACGCCCTTCTGTTGCACTACTCGACACATTGAAATTATTAAAATTAATAGTGGTGCTTTTGGATACCGCCGTAGAGCGATTGACCAAAACGACAGTCATACTGTCCTTCGTTGTATTGAGTGAAGGATAGGCTGAAACTAAGGTTTCATCAGAAGAAATACCTTGTATAGATTGGGTAAAATTATGACGAGAAAAAAGATGTAACACTTCCCACATACCCGTTTTCCATGACCACGGCGTAAATATTTCAACATCATTTTTCATAAACTCACCCAACATAGAGGCATACCAAGTCGCCACTACTGCGGGAGTATTGTTATTGACATCTATTTCTGTCAAACCCAATTTGATACCATGATTTTGCCCAAAATATTGGGTCAGCCAATCGTTTATTCTGGCAAATATGTACTCTTTCGTTTGGCTGTTATCCCAACCTCCTGTAATACTTTTCACACCATTTGCGCCAGCATACACGTAATTTCTATCAAAAAATACACGATGTAGTTGTACAACTTGCTCTGGCGTGCTTTCAGATGGATAAAAATGAATATCCAAAACGTCCAATAAGCGCACACCTGAACGGGTTTGTTCTTCGGCACACCGCTTGATGAAATATTCTAACCAACAATAATATTGTCCATTGATGGTCGTCGTGCGGTTTATCCAATTATACCATTGCCATTCGTTGGCGGGAACAGGACCCACCAACTTAATATCAGGGTATTTAGCTCTGGCTTTTTTAGCCACAGCAAAATAGCTTTGCATATAAGTATCTGGCGAAAAATTAGATGACACAATATCATCGTGCGTACCATGCCATATTTCAGGTTCGTTGTCCAAATTCCAATATTGGACACGGTTTCTGGGTATATTGAGGGTATTGAACCAATGGTCTAAAATGCCTACCGTAGAGTCGGCGTTCCAATCTCTAAGATATAGGTTAGGGTCACCGTTTGTCAGAGCAATATTGCCACCCGTGGTATTGATTTTGCCACCACCTGCCAAATTTTGATGTACACCCGACCACCATTGCGATCTATTATAATCCCAATCTTTAAAATTAGTGGCATCACTATCCGCCACTTTGCCAATGAGCGGAAAAGTCCACATACCATTCACATTAGCTGGCAAAGTATTCACCATCGTTTGAACGGCAGCATCCCAATTGTTGCCATACACATTGTTATACCAATCTGGGTGGCTCGATAACCGTTTGCGCCAATTGTATTTTGTAGAATTGTTGCCCCCACCCTCTCTCAGAAAGCGTACACCCGCATCTTTTAAGCGCAATAACTCTGCGTCAGTCAAGGGCTGTGCATAGCTCTCTTTGGGGAGGGAATTGTTCCGTCCATACAAGGCAGGTGATATGGTTTTGACCGCTTGTGTGGGGTCAATCGTCACCGTTACAGCTTGTGTATAGGCGATTTTTATAGAAAAAATTAGGCAAAATAGATAGAAATAGCGCATAAATACTGAGGGGGTAGCTTATACCCGTTATAATAGTAAAAGAGTAAAGATAATTAATTACAACAACTTTTCGTTAAAAAACAACAACGTCTTGGCGAGGTGCTTATGCCAATACTCCCACGAATGCCCGCCAGCAAACTCTTGATATATATGTGGTATATTATTCATTTTCAATTGATTGTGCAAATCTCTGTTATGGTCAATCAATAAATCATCGCGCCCACAATCGAACCGAAACGGGGGTATTTTCGTTTTATTTTTTAAAATCCATTCCAATACCCCATCTTGAACCAATGCCGTTTTTTTCAGCCCTTCAAAATCCGAAACAAATTTCCCTATTTGCTCAAAATGCGTGATAGATGATAATCCAGAAAAAGCTGAAAATAGGGCGGGGTATTTCGCCCCCAAACGCATTGCCCCATAGCCGCCCATAGATAAACCCGCTATGAAAATGGGCGATGCATCCGATACCATTGTTTCAAATTGCTCCTTTACGACTTGTATCACATCTTCCACTATCCACTTTTCATAATCTTCGGTCTGGTGTGGTAGGTAGCCACTGCCATCACCGAATAAACCATCGGAGGGCATTATCAAAAGCATGGGTTTTATTGCGCCCTTTTTGATAAGGTGTTGTGCTGTTTGGTGCGCCTTGCCTCTCATTGTCCACGCCCAATGACTGCCATAAACACCGTGCAATAAAATGACGATGGGCAGCACCCCCTCAGTATTTTGAGGCGCATATACCGTTATATCTGCCCGTTTTTGTAAGGCATTGCTTTTGACAGTGATAAAATGTAAGCCTTTATATTCGGCTTTTCCAGTGGTGAAGAACTGTGATGGATTGTTCATATAATTAATTTTCTAAAAAATGTTTAGTACCTTTTAGATTAAACACTACATTTGGGATTTAGACTAAAAACCTACTATAAGAACTATACCATGATTAATGAAACTTATGACTATATCGTTTTGCCCAATAAAACATTCTATGCTTTTAGAAGTGATGGACAAAAAGGTGGTATTCTAAAAGGTGTCTTGTTTTCACCAATTACTAAAAATCTCTGGAACTTAGCTTTTGGCGATATTATAAATGGCGATATTAATGATACTATTATATCCAATAATCTACTG
>JAYVKQ010000072.1:0-4970 GCA_043768285.1 Saprospiraceae bacterium
GCCCGTAACTATAAACGTTACTTCAAATGATATTGACCCCGATGCCAATAGCTTGACAGTTTCGGGCATAGTGGGTGCTGTAACAGGCGGTTCGGCTTCGATAGTGAGTAATAATATTCTTTTTACACCATCAACCACTTTTAACGGTACAACTACTTTAAAATATCGGGTTTGCGATGGCAGTGGCTTGTGTGACACGGCTGATATTAATGTAACGGTTACAAATTCGCCACCAACAGCCACAAATGATATAGTGTCTTTTAATTCCAACACAATCAATAATACCATCGCTGTTCAGTCGAATGATAATGACCCCGAAGGTCAACCCATGACAACAACCATAGTGACTAACCCAAAAAAAGGGAGTGCTACGGTGTCAGGAACGAATATTGTTTATACACCAGCGACTAATTTTTATGGTTTAGATACCATTACATACCGCATTTGCGAAGGCGCAGTTGGTAGTTGTGGTGAGCCAGCAACTTGTGTGACGGCGCAAGTTTTTATTACAATAAATAACCGCACCCCAGTTGTCGCAAACGATGCTGTTAGCACCAACGCTTGCCAACCTATTTTAATCAATGTATTAAATAATGACAGCGACCCTGAAAGCGAAGCCTTAATAATTACGAGCATTTCGGCAGTTGTTGGGGGTACTGCAACCATTAATAGTGGTGGCGCAAGTATCAATTTTTCGCCAACAAATGGTTTCGCAGGAAATGCTACTTTTAATTATACCGTCTGTGACCAAGCCACGCCCGCTTTATGTGCTACGGCTACGGTGACGGTTACTGTTGGGTCAAGCCCTGCGGTGAATACGCCCCCTATTGCAGGAAGTGATATTGCTGATGAAACCTTAGTAGGACAAAGAGCCATAATTTCTGTTTTGGATAATGACAGCGATGCGGAAGGAACAGATTTAACGGTGTCTCTACCTGCCCCCAATTTATTACCTGTGGGCAGTGGTACGTTATCTGTTTTAAATGGAAGATTTATTCAATTCACACCAACCTCTGGTTTTGTCGGAACAGCAACTTTCACGTATCGCATATGCGACCAAGCCCCATCAGTATCAAGCGGTTGTCCTGCTTTATCTCCCGCTTGCAGTAATGCAACTGTGAGTATTGACGTGGTAACTATGGGCAATAATCAACCCACAGCTACATTTGATATGGGTACAACTACTGAAAACACTGCTGTAAACTTAACAGTTTTGAGTAATGATACGGATTCAGATGGTGCTTTAGAGGCTATAACCGTAGCTGTAATTAGCGCACCGACAAATGGCTCAACATCTGTTAGCCCAACGGGTGTCGTTACATATACGCCCAATACAGGCTTTTTAGGACAAGATGTTTTTATATATCAAGTGTGTGATAATGGCATACCCAGTTCATGCGATACCGCTATTGTGTATGTGAATGTCATATGCCCTTCCATAGCGACCCCCTCAGTATCATCACCCGTTAGCAACCTTTGTCCCGCGACGACTGTCAATTTGACAAGTATATCTTCTGCCTTGACCCCCTCAGTATCAGGCGATATTTTTGAATGGCATGAGAGCAATTCAATAGGTTCTGCCTTAGTGAGTGGAGCCACAGCCGTAGGAGCAGGAACATACTATTTATTTGAGAAAAGTACGGTTAATTGCTATTCAGCTGGGGCAGCCGTAACGGTTAATATAAACACGTGTTGTCCCAGTCCGCAGTGTATTCCATTGCAAATCAACAAGATAAATGCAAATTAAACGCAAATATTAATTACCTTTTGACTTATAAAATTAGATAGATTACCATTTAAAAATTAAATATATAAACAATGACATTTAGAAACTTAGCCCTACAGCTAATGGGCATGCTTTGCCTTTTGGGTACAACTTTACACGCTCAAACAACTTTAGGCACACTCACAACTGCCTCTCCATCTTGCAACTTTACAACGACAAACGTTTGTGAAGGCGATATAATTGAATTACAACCTACGGATTTAACCTCTTTTACCAATTTTAAATGGTATTTCGGAAGTGTTGCGCCCGCTAATGAAATTACAGGCGTGAATCCTACCTATCATGTAGTGGCTAAAACGGGTAACACCATCAGAGTAGTAGCACCAGGTGGTGTCTATATTCTGACGGCAGATTATGCAACACCTTCTGGTTGCGCTGCCAATAACGACATTATAACCGTTAACTTTAACACGACACCCGTATTGGCTATTACCAATCCAACAGCGGTATGTTCACCAAGTACAGTTGATTTGACAGCTGCATCGGTAACAACGGGCAGCACAGGTGGTGGTGTATTGACATATTGGACAGATGCAGGGGCAACAACAGCCTTAACGACCCCATCAGCCGTAACGACAAGTGGTACATATTATATCAAATCAACCACAGCATCGGGCTGTACAGATATTGAAGCAGTAACCGTAACGGTAAATACAACGCCCAATTTGACAATTGCCAATCCATCAGATGTTTGTTCTCCTTCGACAGTTGATTTGACAGCACCCGCCGTAACCGCAGGTAGCACAGGTGGTGGCACTTTGACATATTGGACAGATGCAGGGGCAACAACAGCCGTAACGACCCCATCAGCCGTAACGACAAGTGGTACATATTATATTAAAGCGACAACGGCAGCAGGTTGTACCGATATAGAAGCGGTAACAGTGACGGTTAATACAACGCCCAATTTGACAATTGCCAATCCATCAGATGTTTGTTCTCCTTCGACAGTTGATTTGACAGCACCCACCGTAACCGCAGGTAGCACAGGTGGTGGCACTTTGACGTATTGGACAGATGCAGGGGCAACAACAGCCTTAACGACCCCATCATCCGTAACATCAAGTGGTACATATTACATTAAAGCGACAACGGCATCGGGCTGTACAAATATTGAAGCAGTAACCGTAACGGTTAATACAACGCCCAATTTGACAATTGCTAATCCAGCAGCAGTATGTTCCCCTTCGACAGTAGATTTGACAGCACCTGCCGTAACCGCAGGTAGCACAGGGGGTGGCACTTTGACATATTGGACAGATGCAGGGGCAACAACAGCCGTAACTACCCCATCTGCCGTAACATCAAGTGGTACATATTACATTAAAGCGACAACAGCAGCAGGTTGTACAGACTTAGAAGCGGTAACAGTGACAGTAAATGCAACGCCTGATTTTACCTTAACACACCCAACTGTATGCCCTGGTGATGCTGATTTGGTCAATATTACCGCTTTGACAAATGCTGTTAATGCAACAGGTTCATTAACGATAGATGGTGGCACGGCAACTACACCTATTCCAACCAGTATTACAGGCGCGTCGGCGGGCAATCATACGGCAACTATCCGAAATGCAGAAGGCTGTGAAACGACTAAAAATTTCACAATCAATCCGATAGTGCCTAAAGTTTGTATTCCATTGACTATTACAAAAGTCAACTAATGTATTACACAAGTTTCTCGTAGAGACGTTGCAGTGCAACGTCTTGACTAAAGATATTTTTTGACAATAATCAAGACGTTGCAGTGCAACGTCTTGATTAAAGATATTTTTTGACCATAATCAAGACGTTGCAGTGCAACGTCTCTACGGAAACCTCGTGTATATTCTATAATTATAATTAAAATTGATATAAACATACTATTTTATTATTAAAATACTGATTATCAATTACTTAAAGAAAACTATATAGGCGAGAAATTGCCTTAACAAAAAACTATTTTATAAAGTAACATACTTTTTCCATGAAGCACGTCTTTAAGCACTTAAATTCTTTTCTGACACTTATTTTAGTGGTATTAGGGTTCACCGATGTATCGGCTAATCCCCTAATACGCCCTCTACCACTCGTAAATGACGATTTGGGATTAACCTTATCCGCCAATACCGCTACGGGGGCTATTGAAGACGTGGTAACCTATACGCTGACGCTTGCCAATCAAGGTGGTACAACGGCAACGGGCGTACAAACGACTTTCACTTTACCCGCAGGTATGACCATTGAAGGAACGCCAACAACCTCAATAGGTACTTATACCGCAGGTGTTTGGACAATTCCTTCTTTTTCTGGGGCTACAGCGACACTTAGCATACAAGCTAAAATTAAGACCGAAGGCATAAAATTCGCAACGGCTGAAATTACAGCTATGGCAGAAGCCGATGGCGATTCGCAACCTAATAATCAAAATTATTTGGAAGATGATATGTCGGTTGCCTGTGTGGGTATTCCTTACAAATACTGTCAAGGCGCAACTATTAATATTATTGCTACTGCACCAACGGGTTTAAGCAATTATCAATGGTATAAAAACGGTGCAATTTTGACTGGTGAAACCAATGCAACACTGAATATTACGTCTATTGGCTCCTATACTTTTACGGCAAATATCGGCGTGGCAGCTTGCCCTTCGGATATGTGCTGTCCCATTGTAGTCATGGAAGTACCTTTGCCAAGTCCGACTATTTCATCAGTTGAAAATTCTGGAACGCCCAATGATGATATAATTTTAAATGGTGCCAGCGTTGGTTTAACAGCCAATGGTGGTGTTTCTTATATTTGGAGCACAACAGAAACAACTTCTACAATCAATGTCACCCCCTCAGTATCTACGACCTATACGGTTACAGCTACTGATGCAAATGGTTGTACGAATACCGCTAATAGAACAATTACTGTCAATAATAACGCTCCAATTGCTAACAGAAATGACGAAACAACGAATGAAGATACACCTGTAACAGTTGCTATTTTGGGAAATGATAGTGATACAGACGCTTCAATAGACCCCACATCAGTCACAATTACGGAACAACCAAGAAATGGTACTGTTTCCGTTAACCCAAACGGTACATTGAATTATACGCCAAATCCTAATTTTAATGGTAAGGATACTTTGGTTTATAAAGTATGTGATACAGGTTTGCCTTTACCTGCCTTATGCGATACGGCTTTGGTTGTTATT
>JAYVKQ010000073.1:0-5052 GCA_043768285.1 Saprospiraceae bacterium
GAAATCAGTAAAAATCTGTCTAATCAGTGTCATCTGTGGTTAAACTATTTCCACTCCGCCGCCTTCTTCTGTCCGCGCAATTCATCGAATTTAACCGTAGGGTCTTTTTCTTCACTGTTCACAAAATGAGAAAATCGCTTACGAATT
This sequence comes from Saprospiraceae bacterium, assembly GCA_043768285.1. Taxonomy (GTDB): domain Bacteria; phylum Bacteroidota; class Bacteroidia; order Chitinophagales; family Saprospiraceae; genus JAAFJT01. The sequence continues at coordinate 148 of JAYVKQ010000073.1, forward strand.
TCGGGCGTTTCGATGGCGTTTTTCCATTCGCAGTGGTAAGTATTTACTAAGCCTTGCATTTCGGCTTCCCACTCGGCAGCCATACCCAGACAGTCGTGTATGACGACTTCGCGGAGGTAATCCATGCCGCCTTCGAGTTTCGATAGCCAAACAGAAGTACGGGTCAAAGGCTCTGCCGTTTTGGTATAAAACATCAAAAATCTATCTACATATTGTATCAATGTTTCGCTGCTGATATCCGAAGCAAGGAGTTTAGCGTGTTCAGGCTTTGACCCACCATTGCCACAAACAAATAAATTCCACCCTTTTTCAGTCGCAATAATGCCAAAATCCTTTGAATTGGCTTCGGCACATTCTCGAATACAGCCCGACACGGCAGATTTTAATTTATGTGGCGCACGGAAACCTTTATAGCGGTTCTCAATTTCTACTGCAAAAGTGACGGCATCGTGCAAACCGAAGCGGCACCACGTAGAACCCACGCAACTTTTCACCGTCCGCAATGCCTTCCCGTAAGCATGACCACTTTCAAATCCCGCATTAATCAATTCTTCCCAGATATAGGGCAAATCGCCGACGTGTGCGCCAAACATATCAATGCGCTGCCCACCCGTGATTTTAGTATATAGTCCATATTTCTGTGCTACTTGCCCAATGACGATGAGCTTTTCAGGGGTAATTTCGCCCCCGGGTATGCGCGGCACAACGGAATACGTACCACCTTTTTGGATATTGCCTAAAAATCTATCATTACTATCTTGAATAGTCGCTTGTTTTTGGATAGGTTCATTCCAAAGGCTGGCTAAAATACTTGCTACGGCAGGTTTGCAGGTTTCACATCCATGCCCCTTGCCAATCGTATCCAAAGCGTCATTATAGGTTTTGATTTTTTTAATTTTAATTAAATCAAACAACTCTTGGCGGGTGTGGTCAAAATGCTCACAAATGATATTGCGCACCACACGCCCCATTTTTTTCATCGAGCCTTGCATGAGGTCTTTAACCATCGGCACACAACCGCCACAGCCTGTTCCTGCTTTCGTACATTTTTTAATAGCATCAAGTGTAAAGTACTCATTGTCAGTAACTTGTGAACATATATCGCCTTTAGTCACAGCTTCGCATGAGCATATCAAGGCTTCATCGGGTAAGTCCATGACACCGCTACCCCCCTCAGTATTTCCGCCTCTTGAACCTAAAATAAGGTCTTCTGCATTCTGTGGTAAGATAATTTTATTCGTTACGGTTTGTTGCAACATACCATATTGGGCAGCATCGCCCACCAATATACCACCGACTAAGTGTTTGCCATCGGCTGAAATATTGACCCGCTTATAAATGCCTTTCGCTTCATCTCTGAATACAATACTGCGACATCCGCGCTCATCTACACCCGCTTTGTACGGGTTGCCTGCGAATGGGTCGCCAAAACTCGCTACGTCCACACCTATCAATTTCAATTTGGTGGACATATCATACGGTTTGAAATTTTTATCGCCACCTGTTAAGTTGGTGGCTACTATATCCGCCATTTCATAACCGGGGGCAACTAAGCCATATATCATGCCATGCGCCAAAGCACATTCGCCAATTGCAAATATTGAGCCTTGCGAAATCCCGCTATTTTGCGGGACTGAGGGCATTGCTTCCAGTTTTTCATTAACGACGATACCACCCCTTACGCCTACTGCCAAACCAGCGATACGCGCCAATTCATCTCGCGGCTTGATACCTGCCGAAATGACGAGCATATCCACATCCAATTTGGTTTCATCGGCGAAGCGCAAAGCCGTTATTTTGCCATTGCCGAGTATTTTTTCCGTATTTTTTTGTAAATGGATTTTTATACCCAAATCTTCTAATTTGGATTGTAGGACTTGCGAACCGCCTATATCTATTTGACGCGGCATTAGGCGAGGGGCAAATTCGATGACATGGGTTTCTTCAACCCCCAAATCAATTAGCGCTTTAGCCGCTTCTAAACCCAATAAACCGCCGCCAATGACGGCTCCTATTCGGGCTTTTTTGGCATAAGATTGCATCAAATCCAAATCCTCAATGGTGCGATATACGAATACGCCTTTTTTATCAATACCCTCAATAGAAGGTACAAAAGCCGCAGAACCCGTTGCCAACACTAAATAATCATACACCTCAGTATTTCCATGATGCGAGGTCACTTTTTTGGCTGCCACATCTAAATCCACGATGAGGTCGCTCAAAACGAGTTTGATATGATTGTCTGCATACCATGAAGCAGGCGCAAGCGTCAAGTCTTCAACGGTTTTACCATCAAAATAGGAGCTGAGATGTACGCGGTCATAAGCAGGGCGTGGCTCTTCGCCATATACCACGATGTCGAAAGCATCAATACCTGCTTTGGCAATGAGTTTTTCGCAAAATTTGTAGCCGACCATGCCGTTTCCGACAACGACAATTTTCTTTTTAGACATAATTAATTGGTTGAATTGTACATGTATTCAAACCATTAATTTTAACGCCAAAGGGAAGATTTTTTTTTTAACACATAGGCACACAGGACACATAGTTTTTTCTGTGTTTTATATTTTGTAAAAAACTATGTGTCCTATGTGCCTATGTGTTAAAAAAACATTAGAACAAAAAATCAAACAAAAGGGACTTCAATAATTAATTGGTAGTGCAAAGGTAGGTACTGAAAAGCGGGTTTGAAAAAAAAAATGCACGTTTGCGTAATGAAACAAGCGTACAAAATTTAATTTGCTAAAATTGATTTTCAAAAAATTTATTTAACAGTTATACGCAAGTTTAAAAATTAATTATTGTGTAAATTGAATTATCAGTTAGTGTAAAAATCACACTTTTTACCCTCAAATAAGCTATATTTAAGATATGTGATTTTGAAATATAAAAGATTATATCGTAACTTCGACACATCAATTAATTACAACGCATTATAAAAGCATTTTTAGAAGTTAAAAACCAGTTAATTTTAAACTGCCAAAAGGGTCAAAAATTCATATTCAAGTGGGGACTTTAGACATGAATAATTGACAACAAACCAATGGATAATTGACAATATATTTACTAATTTTATTGTCCATTATACATTGTCAATTGTCCATTTGAAAAAAGCCTCGAAAGCGAGTGGGGTCGCTCCGAGGCTGAAAAAAGCAAAATAATTTTCATTATTTCACATTTCATCACAAAGTAAATGAAAAACCTTTACTCCTGCAAGACAATTGTCGTCTTGGCACTGGCTTTTTTTGGTTTTTCCAACCTAAGCCATGCACAACTCACCATTTCGGCACAAATTAGACCGCGCGCAGAACATCGAAATGGATTAGGGTCGCTCGTACCCAAAGACCTTTCTGGCAACAACGACACATCGGCTGCCGCTTTTATTTCTCAAAGGTCGCGTTTATCCTTGCTCTACAAGTTTGAAAAAGTCGCAATGGGTTTCTCCATTCAAGACATCCGCGTGTGGGGGCAAGATGCTTCTACCATTAATAGTGCTGATGGAGCCAAATTAGGGGTTCATGAGGCATGGGCGGAAGTTTTGTTGAGCGATACACTGGGCTTGTCTTTGAAGGCAGGTCGGCAAGAATTGCTCTATGACGACTCGCGGTTACTCGGCAATTTGGACTGGTTACAACAAGCTCGTCGCCACGATGCCATGATTTTGAAACTCAATAAAAAAGGTTGGCAAGTGGATTTGGGTTTGGCTTACAACCAATCTACCGATGCGTTCAACACTTTTAACACTTTCTATACGGCAGGGAATACCCCCCCCTATATAACGGTAAAAGGAACGGCGGTGACCATTCCTGCGGGCTTTATACCGACTGTGGGCTTGGGTGGTGCGCCTACTCTGGCTTCTAATCCTTCGACCAATGGCGGCAATCAAATGTATAAAACTATGCAATATCTATATGCTGCCAAAACAATTGGTAAAGCAAAAATCGCTGCCCTTATTTTTAAAGATGATTTTGGAAAATACCGCACGGATAGCCTTTCGGCTGGTACTGAAAAGGTATATGGTCGCCACTACGATGTCAAAGGTTTAAACAGCCGTGTTACGGCAGGTGCATTGGCAACAGGGGTCGTTAAAAAAATAAATTATGCAGTTGGGGCATATCTCCAAACGGGCAAAGACCGTGATGGTAAAGACCTTTCTGCCTACCATATCACAGCCTATGGGGCTTATATCAAAGGCAAAATGACAATAGGTATAGGTTATGATTTGCTTTCTGGTAATGATATAGCAACGCCCACGACAGAAAGCAAACGTTTTGACCCACTTTACGGCACACCCCACAAATTTTGGGGACTGATGGATTATTGGTATGTCGGTACGGGTTCGCCCGTGGCAGGTTTGTCCAATCCCTATGCCCGCTTCAAATATGCGACTTCTCCAAAGTTTAGCGCAACCCTTGATGTCCACAAATTTGCGTTAGCCAACGATTTTGCCAATATGCCCTTAGATGCAACAGGCAAAACGATGCTTGATAAAAATATGGGTTATGAAACAGACTTGATTTTGAATTATACCCTATCAAAATCAGTCGTTTTTGAATTGGGTTATTGTATGATGTTGGGTAATGAAAGCCTTGAAGTTATCAAACGCAATACCATCGGCAAAGCCAATCAAACGGCTACTTGGGCGTATTTGATGATAACTTTTAAGCCTGAATTATTGAAAACGGAAACGCCTAAGAAGTAGGCAATCCCGTACCTGCCAAATTTATTTGGAGGCTTCCAATGCTCGAATAATCTCAAAATAAAATTTGGAAGTATTAAACAATTGTGCGCCGCCAAATAAATTTGGCGGGTACGAAAATTAAAATCAGTTTTTCCTTTTTGCAGTTTTGCAGTTATTTTAATTACTTGATTATCAATATTTTGAAATGTAGTGTCGAATTTATT
>JAYVKQ010000074.1:0-3040 GCA_043768285.1 Saprospiraceae bacterium
TGATAAAACAAGGCTTAAAACAAGAAGAACGTTTTGAGATTTTGGAAGAAATTTGTCAAGAACAATTAGGTATTTTATATGAAAAACAACAAAAAGAGATGTTTAAGCAATTGAAAGGTAAGAAAATATAAATTTTAATCCTGTCAGATGTGACAGGATTAAAACGGTAATCCTTTTTTTAGTGATTAATATTGTTCAACATCGGTTGTATCCACAACTATCGTTTTTGCCCATAAATCTCCTAATCTCTGTTTTTTTTCAGTGTTTTTGATAGCAATGATAGCGGGAATAGCGTATATGAAAAAGTCAATGGGGTCTAATAAATGCCTTTTAAATGCTTCTTCTAAGCCAATATCTTGTCTGTTTTCAGTAAGCACCAATAAATTCAACGCTTTATGCCCCAATGTTGCACTATAAAAGGTCTCAATAAGGACAAAATAGATAAACCAAACTATCATGGGCGGTAATGCCATAATACCTTGAACTGCCAAAGTGCCATCTCCTGTTTCGCTACCATACATTTTAATGTAGATAATAGAAAAAGAAAATATTAATGAGTAATCAATAAACGATGCAAAAAACCGCTTTTTAAGATTGGTTTTATATTGGTATTTCGTTTCTATCATATTATTTTCTGTTTAAAAATGGATAAAATACTGAGGGGTAGCTAAAATTTCACCACTACTTTCTGTTTCGCTTTCAACACAATATCCTGTTTTTTTCCATCATAAAAAAGAGTAGTTGCTCCTCCTTTCTTACTATATAAAACCGTTTCTGTCAAACGTCCATTTGCCCAAATTATAACTACAACAAAGCCACCTCGCGCACACAAGCCTTTGACTGACCCATTTGCCCGTTTGATTAATAGAAGATGATAAATAAGGGTAAATATCTATTTTTTACTTCTATTTTTCTTGAAAATTCGATATGTTTTATTTATTATTACGTCAAACCCACCTTATAAAACGCCTCAGCCATACCCAATACTCTTTCGGGTGCTTGCTTTTCAAGAGTCAAAAAAGCATTGGGTGACAGACCCGTAAAGTCCTTGTAATCGCGCACAAGATGTTGATAATCATAGTAATCACACTCAATTGCTACACTCAACCAATCTAAATGTGGCTTGGCGTTTTTAGTACGAAATGCTTTATCAAAACGGATAAGACGATTAAACATTTTAGGGTTAACACCTGTCCGTTCTTTGAATTTGCGTTCCAATTGTTTGACACTCAAACACGCCTCTTTTTTAAGCCAATCTAAGGACATAGTGCCCTGCCTATCAAACATGAGCTTGGCAACATTATCCAATAAATGCGCGTCTTTTTTTACGTTTTTGACTAATTTTTCTACGAATTGATTGAGAATATCAACCATCGCAGTATATTTAGACGCGTTTTTCAACTGTTCATTGACGAAATGAATATCCTTTGCAAAAATAGTATCAGCGTCCATATACACATTATTGAGTTCTTGTAATGGCACACCTGTCAAACGATATAAAGTACCAGGCTGAAAATGAATTTGCAGTGCTAAAAAATCATGTCCTATTTTCCTATTTGTCGTTGTGAGATGCTGCCCACATAAAACAACAGGGATATTTTCCACTAATTTTTTACTGTCAGAAAACGCTATTGCCTCTCTATCACGAGGATAAAACACCAAACAATTTTCAGGTCGCGGTGTATAAGGTTTTGACCCAATATCTTGGATGCTTTTATCAAAAGTCATATGCACGACCCGATAGCATTTGACAAATTCAAACAAATAAGATTTAGGTAAAAAATCGCGGAGTAGCATGGTTTTTTATGGTTTTTTAAGACAAAATACTGAGCGGTATGAAAGCCTTCTAAACTTTAAACACAACATTGGTCGCTTCGCTCCCTCGTTGGCAAAAGGACTTTTCGGAGCGAGCGCAATATTTGAGGTTCTGCCTCAAATATTGCGCTCGCTCCATAAAAGTCCTTTTTTAGGACGATTCCCGACTGCAAGTCGGGAGAGTGAGTATATAATTTGCTCGTGCGTAACATGAGTTACTTACTTGTGCAAGACATCAACTAATTACAATGACAACGGCGGACCCACACTCGCCATATCGTGGTCGCGGTGAATTTTGTCCATTTCTTCGCGTGTTGGGGGCTTTGTAAAGTTACTCAAAAGTACGAAAAAATCCTCCATTTTGCCTGCGGGCGTTACCCAATATATGAGTTTTCCTCTATCTGATAATTGCAGCCACGTATGGGCAATCTTGCGGGGTAGAAATATACTATCACCTGCTTTGAGGGTATGTCTTTCAGTACCTACTTGAAATAAATATTCGCCCTCTGCAACATAAAAAATTTCATCTTGCTTAAGGTGGATATGCAGCGAAGGGCCGTTTTTTCGATTCCTATATACTCAAACATAGCCACTGACCCCTCCGTATCTTTCTTAGAAATTTTCAAATCGTTGGGATTGACACCCTTAAAAGGCGTATGTACCCCAAAACGCGCTTCACCCTTTTTTACGACAAAAGATTTGGCTTGGCGTTCTGGGTTATTGAATAACGTATTGCCCGATGCTACAATCGGAGCGGCTGTAAGGCTCGATAGGATAAAATTACGACGTTTCATTCTAAAACAAAGGAATTTATGGTGATGAAATATTATTTTCACCACAAAAATATCCCTGTTTGGCGTGGGTTTAGTGGTAAGAAATCGTCATTTTTTTTCTATTTCTTATCTGTTTCGATATTCTTTATTTTCAAGGCTTGGTTCAAAACATTCCAAAAGTTTCAAACTTTTGGAATGTTGTTTCTAAAATTATCCCCTCAGTATTTCAGGCATTCAACATACTTTTCCTCAATGTCTTCGCCCGTTTATCCTCTCCATCATGGCTCCAACCGGGGGCATAAAAAATGTATTTCAACTTATCAGACCATTTTGTGGCGCGTTTCACATCATACCAAATGGAACTGTATTCGTGTGTCGCAACTTTAAATGGATTGTAAGTATTGATATTGGTCGTCAAACCATAAACGGGTTTTTCGGATGCCAGTTCTTCT